>JAGDDM010000134.1 GCA_017958015.1 Abditibacteriota bacterium
GGCAAAAGCCGGGCCGTTTTTGTTTGTATTCCGCACCGATGCATACATATTGCAAGGCGCGAACCGGATAACCTCCTTTCTAAGGATTAGAGTTCATGCGAAGCGGTTGCCGTAAGGCAGTACATGACTTCCGCATGACGGAGTATCCGAGGTCGGTCTCACATTCCGCTCATACTATTGGGTTTCCAGGACATAAAGGCTCGGCAAAAGCCGAGCCGTTTTTGTTTGTATTCCGCACCGATGCATACATATCGCAAGGCGCGAACCGGATCACCTCCTTTCTAAGGATTAGAGTTCGATTGAAACGGTTGCTTTCTGGCAGTACAAGATTTCCAATCGACGGAGTATCCGAGGTCGGTCTCACATTCCGCTCATACTATTGGGTTTTCAGGACAGAGCGACTCGGCAAAAGCCGAGCCGTTTTTGTTTGTATTTCGGTTATACTATCCGGTTTCGGGCTCGGCAAATGCCGAGCCTTTGTTTATGAAACATCCGGTGATTTTTTTCGGACAGCATACTTTGTCGCAAAAACATCATTTTTTCACCGAAATATCTCAAAAAATAATTTTTTGTTTTGCTTGATTATGAGTAAAAAAGAATGGAAAGTTTTTCGCGATTGTGTTATAATATATCGGTTAAATCAAAATGTTTCTTTGTCAGAGGAAAGGCAGATGCGCAAAAACATAGATTTCGAATCTTCCCGCAATCTCGGAACGCAGATTGACATCGATCCCCAGATTTACGCGAGGGTAAGCATAGTTGAGCTTCCTTTCAGCGCCAGGGTCAAGAACGCTTCTTCGGTGGCGGGAATCAAAAAAGTATCCCAGCTTTTGTCCAGGGCTCCCTACGAGATCCTTCGGATTCGGAATATGGGGGTGGGGTCCGTGAAGGACATCGCCGCCACGGTTTCGAGCGACTACAACAACCGCATGCGCAAAAAAGCGGAGCGGTATGCCAAAAAAGCGATTATAGAGGCGGAGAAGCGGGACGAGTTTTCCGACGTGCTTACGTCCTATGTTCGGGAAATCCCCGTTAAGGTGAACATCGCCGAGACGTCGGTGAAGCAGAAAAAGTGCTACGACTGCACCATGGCGCTGGGCATAGAGTTTATCCGCTGCGTTTTGGAAAATCGGGAATACTTCGGCAAGTTCTTCGCGGCGGCGAATCGTTTCGCCAAGGTGTGCGAGCGCCGGGAGAGTTTCAGACGCCGCTACAAAGATGTTATCAAAGGCAATTTGGCGGCGGTTAAGGTTCGTCCCTTCCTTATTCTTTTCGGCGTCGATGTCGACCCCAAGGAAGACCGCACCGTGCTTGAGTACTTCAACGAGATTTCCCTGAACAGCGATGCGGACATCGACTTCGCTGAGCATCTTCTCACTCTCTTCGGCACGGACATCCGGGAGGCGGCGAAGAATACCGCCAAGGCCATCGAGAGTGTTCACGCCGGCAAGCGCATGGTACACGTTTTGACTCAGCGGGCCGCCGGTCGGACATTGGAGTCCATAGCCGACGAGTTGGGCCTCACGAGAGAGCGGATCCGCCAGATTGAGGAGGACTGCTTCCGGCACCTGGACGATTGGTACAAAATGCTCCCGGTTGACACCGTGGGTTACGCTTCCTGCTACCTGGGCACCTCCGTTCTCACCCGGGAGAAGCTGGCTTCCGTTACTTTCCCGGCCTACGCGGATGTTGCTTTCTACTGCACCGCCAAAGTTGGCGCCCACTCTCCTTTCTGCGTCTACAATGAGGACGCGGACGTCATCATCTGCTCCATCGACCACAAAAACGGCGACGTCATGGGCGTTTTGGCCAGAATGTCCTGGATTATCGATGCCGATGAGTTTGAGAACACCATTAAGGAAGCGGCGGAGACCAACGATATAAACGAGGAGCTGCTGTCCATCCTTGCCCACAAGCGCTACGAGCGTTACGGTATGTTTATGTGCAAGTCCAAGCCTTCCGTTCCTTTTATGGCGGGCTACCTGCTGAAAAATTATTTCCCCGACGGCTTCAAAGTGGGCGACGACAAGAGTTTCGAAGAGTTCGCGGAATACGCCCGCAAGACTTTCGGCGTGGAACCCATGACCGTAAACGCCCTGAAGAGCAAAATCGCCGAGGTCGGCGTGCTTTGCGGCCGGTCCACATACCTCCATCCGGATATGCTGAAAGTGCCGGAGGACGTTATGGCGGCGGTGAATATTTACATAAACACCCGTTCCTATCCGGTGGTGAGCTACACCGAGATATTCGACAAGCTTCAGCCCCTGTTTAAGGGTACAATCATTACCGATTGTTATATGCTCTACGGCGCCCTGAAGCTCTACGGCTGCAACGGTCATATGCACAGAGAGTATGTATGTAAGGTAGGTACCGCGCGGCTGGTGATGCTGACCGAGGAGCTGGTGAAGAGCAGAGGAAAACTTTCCGTCAGCGACATCCACAAGTTCCTGGGGAGCATGTCCTACACCGCGGTGGAGAGGCTCATCGAGGGCTGTCCCCATATCGAGCAGACTCCCGACGACTTCTTCGTGTATAAAGAAAAGTAAAACATCTGCGTCGAGGCATTTCGCTTCGGCGCTTTTTTTGAGGTAAAACCGTGATAAGAAAGATAATAAAGATTGACAAAGACAAGTGCGACGGGTGCGGTCTCTGCGCCGCGGCCTGCCACGAAGGCGCCATCGAAATGATTGACGGCAAGGCTTCTCTTGTTCGGGAAAACTTCTGCGACGGCTTCGGCGACTGTCTGCCCGCCTGTCCCACCGGCGCCATTACCTTTGAGGAACGGGAGGCGCCCGCCTACGACGAGGCCGCGGTGAAGGCGAAAAAAGCCGGCGGCTGTCCCGGCTCCGCGGTTATGACAACGGCAAGCGACGCTCCCGCCGCGCCGAAAGTTCCCTCAAGGCTTGCCCAGTGGCCCTGCCAAATCAAACTTGTTCCTCCCGCGGCTCCTTTTTTCGACGGCGCCAAACTCTTAATCGCCGCCGACTGCACCGCTTACGCCTACGGGAACATCCACGATGAATTTATGGCGGGCAGGGTGACGATTATCGGCTGCCCGAAGCTTGATAGCGTCGATTATTCGGAGAAGCTGACGGATATTATAGCGAACAACGACATCAAGAGCGTCACGGTCCTCCGCATGGAGGTTCCCTGTTGCGGCGGCATTCAACGGGCGGCGGAGACGGCGCTCAAAAACAGCGGGAAGTTCATCCCTTGGCGGGTGGTGACGGTTACCCGGGACGGAAAACTCATCGAATAAACTTGCTTTCCGGCGCGAAAACCGGTAAACTTTGATATGCGCAAAAGGAGGTGAGTCGAATGAGTAAATACGTTTGCGGTCCCTGCGGGTACGTTTACGACCCGGAAGTGGGGGATCCCGACGGCGGCATCGCTCCCGGCACCGCTTTTGAGGACATTCCGGATGATTGGTGTTGTCCCATCTGCGGAGTGGGTAAGGATATGTTCGAAGTTGCGGAATAATCGGCGGCTCTCCTTGGGAGAGCCCCTTTTTTTGCTCCCGGCCGCGCCTATTGACTTATTTATCCTTTTTTGTTAAAATATATCGGTTGGGTTTTTGCCCCGCGGCGCTGTCCTGCTTGACGGAGCCGACGGCGGATGGGCTTCGGCGCGTCCGTAACAAATATTATCTTATGGAGGTGTGTCAGTTGACACTCGTAAAAGATCAGAAAGCAAGCATTATCGACAACTACAAGCAGCATGAAGGCGATACCGGATCCCCCGAGGTTCAGATCGCGCTGCTCAGCTCCCGGATTAACTATCTGACGGAGCACCTGAAAGTTCACAAGAAGGACCATCATTCCCGCAGAGGTCTGCTCATGATGGTCGGTCACAGAAGAAGACTTCTCAATTACCTCGCCAAGAAAGACATCAACAGATACCGCGAAGTGGTTGCCAAGCTCGGTCTCAGACGCTAAGAGGTACATATGGCAATTAACACGATGGAATTTACCGTCGGGTCGAAGACCTACACCTTCAAGCAGGGTGTTGTGGCGAATCAGGCAAACGGCGCCGTGCTGGTTCAGTGCGGAGAGTCCATAGTCCTCGTCACCGCCTGCATGGGCGAAAAGCCCAAAGAGGGCGTTGACTTCTTCCCCCTCACTTGCGACTACGAAGAGAGAAAGTACGCCGTGGGCAAAATCCCCGGCGGATTCGTAAAGCGCGGAGGCAGACCCTCCGAGAAAGCTATTCTCACTTCCAGAGTTATCGACAGACCCGTCCGCCCGCTCTTCCCCGCGGGTATGCGCAACGACGTTCAGGTCGTGGCCATGCCCCTGTCCATGGAAGAGGATAACCCCGCCGACATGCTGGCGGTTCTGGGCGCTTCCTGCGCTCTCACAATCTCCGACATTCCTTGGCACGGCCCCCTGGGCTGCGTCAGAGTGTGCAGAGTCGACGGCGAGTTTGTGGTGAACCCCTCCCTGGAACAGCAGAAGAACACGGACCTCAACCTCACCTTGGCCGCCACCGACGGCAGAGTTCTGGAGATTGAGTTCGAGGGCAGCGAGATTTCCGAGGACGTCCTCAACGACGCCATCGAGGTTGCCCACGCCGCCATCGACGAGGAAGTGGCCGCCATCAGAAAGTTCGCCGAGATGTACGGCAAGCCCAAAGCGGACGTTCCCCTGGTCACCATGGACCCCGAGCTCTACGCCGAAATCGACGAGAAGATAAGCGGCAGACTGGCTCAGGCTATCCGCGAGCCCGACAAGAGCGAGAAGGAAAGCGCTATTTTTCAGCTTAAAGACGCTCTGGCCGAGGAACTGGCGGAAGAATATCCCGAGCGCGCCGAGGAGCTTCCGGAGATTCTGGACAAGCTCATCAAGAAGCAGGTCCGCAAGATGATTATCACCGAGGGCGCCCGCCCGGACGGCAGAGCCCTCGATCAGATCCGCCCCCTGAACGCTCAGGTGGGTTGGCTTCCGAGAGTACACGGCAGCTCCCTCTTCTCCAGAGGTCAGACTCAGGTCATGACCGCCCTCACTCTGGGCTCCCTCGACGACGCCCAGATAGTGGACAACCTGGAAGAGGACACCGAAAAGTACTTCATGCACTACTACAACTTCCCGCCCTACAGCGTGGGTGAAGCGAGACCCATCCGCAGCGCCGGCAGACGTGAAATCGGCCACGGCGCTCTTGCGGAGAAGGCTCTCCGCCCGGTTATGCCCACCAAGGACGAGTTCCCCTACACCGTGCTGGCCACCTCCGAGGTTATGGAATCCAACGGTTCCACCTCCATGGCTTCCACCTGCGGTCTGACTCTGGCTCTCATGGACGCCGGCGTCAAGATTTCCGCTCCCGTGGCGGGCATCTCCATCGGCCTTGTTTCCGACGAGACCACCAAGGTTCTCCTGACGGACATCCAGGCTCTTGAGGACTTCACCGGCGACATGGACTTCAAGGTCACCGGCACCCGCAAGGGCGTCACCGCCATTCAGGTTGACACCAAGCTTGAAGGTCTGGACAGAGACGTGGTGAAGGGCGCTCTGGAGATGGCCAAGGTAGCCAGATACCGCATTCTGGACCTCTTCGACGAGGTTCTCCCCGGCGGTCCCAGAGAAGAGCTCAGCAAGTACGCTCCCAGAGTTTACACCGTCAAGATTGATCCCGACAAGATCGGCGCCCTCATCGGACCCGGCGGAAAGGTCATCAAGAAGATTGAGGCCGACACCGGAGCCAACCTCACCATCGAGCAGGACGGCACCGTCTACATCACTTCCACCGACGCCGCCGGCGGAGACGCCGCCCGCAAGTTTGTGGAAGACCTCACCAGAGAAGTTGAGCTGGGCGAGGTGTTCGAGGGCAAGGTCACCAGAACCGAAGCTTTCGGCGCTTTCGTTGAGCTTCTTCCCGGTAAGGAAGGCCTTGTGCACATCTCCCAGATGGCCAAGGAACGGGTTGCCAAGACCGAGGACGTCGCCAACGTGGGCGATATCGTTAAGGTCAAGGTCATCGAACTCGGCGACGACGGCAAGATTCGTCTCACCATGAGAGGATTCGCCCCCGACGATTTGGACTACGTTCCGCCCACCGGACAGACCTCCGGCGGCGGCCGCGGCGGCAGAGACAGAGGCCGCGACAGAAGCCGCAAGCCTGCCGACGGCGAAGCGCCCAAAGTCAAGTTCAGACCCAAACGCTGATATAAAACCGTAATATTACCGTCCGTTCCACATGGCGCGGACGGATTTTTTGTTAAGAAAAGGAACGGAAAATGAGAAAGTTTATCCTGATTTCACTTCTCGCTCTCGCGGCCGCCGGCGCCGCCTTGCCGACTTCGACATGGACCGGAAGGGCATCACCCCTTGGAGAGAGGACATGGAAAACGGCGGCGACATGGGTTTCAGCGCCGAGATTTTGGCAAACAACGTGAACGACGGCAACGTGGGCGACTTCATCAGCGGCGGTTTTATCTGCGGCAACTGGCTTGTCAACGCCAACGACATCATTTCCGTCAGCCTTTCCGGTCTGGAGGATTTGAACTGGTCCCGTTGGGATGAGGGCAAAGACACCGTGAGCGTGGGTTTCTGGAAAGACAACACCCCCATGTCTTTCCGCGTCAACGACCTTGCGAGCGCGGATGAGTTTTTCGCGAAGGGCGCGACTTTAAGCGGGGCGGAGCTTATGGCCCTCACCGGTCTTTCCGAGGGCGACGAAGTTAACGGCCTGGTCTTTTCCTTTCACAGCGGATTCAACACGGAGGACCCCACGGGCACTCCCTACACCTTCGGCTTCTCCCTTAACGATCCCGATACCGTTCCTCGGCCCGAATCCGAGGTTCCGGAACCGGCGGCTTACGCCTACGGGGCCATGGGTCTCGTTTCCCTGCTCGGTCTCAAGAGACGGATTAAGAAGTAATTCCCGCGTTCAAACGCCGATAAACAGGCAAATCATCGGACTCCCGAAAGGGGGTCCGATTTTCTTGACTCTGTTTTCCCTTTTTGATATACTTTATATATCTTCGTAAAGAGTCGCGGGGATAAAATTCGTTCGCTTACGAAAGCGAGGAAAGGACAAATATATGATTAAACGTATGGGATTGATTTTGGCGGCAATGATGTGCCTGTTCGTTTTGGCGGGCGCGTCCTTTGCTTCCGTCATTTCCGGCAAGTTGTTGTACGGTTACGACAACTCGGCTATGGATGGCTGTAGCTTCAAAATCGGCGGCGTGTCGATTACCGCCGGTTATGCGGGCGAGTTTTCCGCGGAAATCGCGAACGGCACATATGATGTGACCTCCGTCGACCCGGGCTACACAATCGAGCCCAGCACCGTCACAATCTCCGGCAACACGACACAGAACTTCACGATGAGTGTCGTGAGCACCTCCATGATGGGCAGGGTTTACGGCCCGGACGGCAATCCGGCGAGAAACTTCCCCTTCAAAATCGCCGGTTTAGCCATGGAAAGCGACAGCTACGGCAACTACTTCAGATATATCGCCAACGGTGTTTACGAAATTACCGTTGACGACCCGAACTTCGAGATAAGCCCCAACCTCGTCACCGTCTCCGGCAACATAACTCAGGACTTCAATCTGAGCGTCCGTCCCTCAAGCGTCTCCGGCACCCTTATCGGCAGCGACGGCAACCCGGTGAACGGGTCCTTCACATTCAAGATAGGCGACACCGTGGTTGACTCCTACAACGGTTCTTTCTACGTGAACGTGCCTAACGGCACCTATGAGGTGACAACC
>JAGDDM010000135.1 GCA_017958015.1 Abditibacteriota bacterium
CTCGCCCGAAAGAAGAACCGGGCCGCCATTTTGTGCGGTATGCTGGTGGGCGCCGCCACATATTTCGTGCTCGGATTCCTCACCGTTCCGCATTTCACCGAAGCTCTCAGCATCGCTTCCGTGTCGCCGGTGAGCGCGTTCAAGCAGTTTATGGACATATCCCTCTTTAGAGTGTTTTCCGACGGTTTTAATTTCTCCCATCTCTGCGCTACCCGTACAACCGGCGAAATATGGTTCCTTGTTTTGTCCACATCCTTTGCTTTCCTCCTTATCGACATGTTCGACACCCTGGGCACCCTCTACGGTACCTGCTACAGAAACCACATGATTAAAGAGGACGGTACCATCGAGAACTTCGAGAAGGCTATGATGTCCGACGCTGTCGCCACCACCTTCGGCGCCGTCTGCGGCGTTTCCACCGTAACCACCTATGCGGAATCCACAACCGGTATCGCCGCGGGAGGACGAACGGGACTCACATCCGTGTTTACGGCGCTGTTCTTCCTTATTGCGCTGTTCTTCACACCGCTGGCGGCGGTTGTTCCCGGCTGCGTCGTTGCGGCGGCTCTCGTGTACGTCGGCATACTGATGTCAATGGATTTCAAGAGCCTTGTGGGACGGCCCATTGAGGACGTTCTCCCTTGCCTTATGACAATGGTCATCATTCCCTTCACCTGCAACATCGCCTACGGTATCGCTTTCGGTATCATCTCCCACGTCGTGATGTACGCCCTTTGCGGCAGGGTGAAGGAAGTAAAAGTCAGTTCCTGGGTTATCATGATTCTCTTCGTGACGATGCTTCTCATCGCCCGGTAACTCGGCAATATTTTCGATTTTTGTTCGTCGTATAAATTACATTGAGCGTAACCGACTTGGGGACGATTGGTGTCGACGGGGAAGCTTGTCGGCATGAATTGCGGGTCGAGGCGCCGCTGGCCTCGTAAAAAGCGGCAACAAAAATAAACGCGAACACTAACAGTTACGCTCTCGCGGCCTAATTAGGCCCGCGCATCCCGTCGCTTCCATGTCGATACGAAGCGGCATCGGGGTGTCATCCTTTATCGACTTGCCCGCCCAGTTAAGTCCGGCAACAGGCGGGGACTCCTTTACGGACTCGAACCGACGGAATTTCGTCCGCGGAAGTCATCGGTTCTAAACCAAATCGCGGAATATGCCTGTAGAAGTTCATGTCTCACTTCTTCGGACGAGGGTTCAAGTCCCTCCGTCTCCACCAAAGAAAAAATTAACGGCTTACGTTGTAAGCCGTTAATTTTTTTCAATGATGTCTCGCTTTGCGAGATGATGAATGATGTACCGCTTGCGCGGTATGATGTACGCCTTGCGGCGTATGGCGGTGTCGGCTACGCCGACGGATTATAAAATTTTATTGATACGTGTCAGCGCTCTCCGCAAAACGGAACTCGGGCAGGCAATATTCATGCGCATAAATCCGCTGCCGCCGGCGCCGAACTCCGCGCCGCCCTGAAGCCGCACACCGGCTTCCCGAAGGAACAGTTCCTCAAGACTCTTATCCGATATACCGAAGTTGCGGCAGTCGAGCCACAAAAGATATGTTCCCTCAGCGGGGGTAAGGACGATTTTATCGGTCATGGCGAAGAAGCTCTCCGTCATGGCCTTGTTTTCGTCCAGATAGGCGATGAGGGCGTCCAGCCACTTGTCGCCGTATTTGTAGGCGGCTCTGGCGGCGGCGATGCTCAATGTGTTGAGACAGCCGTAGCCGGTTTGGCCCAGGCTCATTTTCATTTTATTTCGCAGGTCGTCGTTTTCTACGATGATGTTGGATATCTGCAATCCCGCCAGATTGAAAGTTTTCGATGGGGCGGTGCATGTGACGCAAATATCCGCCACTTCCTCCGAGATGGTAGCCATGGGAATATGCTCGTTTCCGGGATAGATGAAATCGGAATGAATCTCGTCGGAGACGATAATCACGTTGTGCTCGAGACATATTCGGGAGATAGCGGAAAGCTCTTTCCACGTCCACACCCGTCCCACGGGATTGTGGGGCGAGCAGAAGATGAAGAGCTTCACGTCGTTATCCGCGATTTTCCGCTCAAAATCTTCCAAGTCGACGGAATAGACGCCGTTTTCGTCTGCCACCAACTCGGAAACAACCAATCTGCGGCTGTTGGCGAGAGTGATGCCTGTAAAAGGCGGGTACACGGGCTGGCAAACGAGGACGGAATCTCCCTCCGACGTGAAGGCTCTGATGGCGGCGGAGATGGCGAATACGACTCCGGGGGTCTTCAGAATATGCTCCGGATTTACCGCCCATCCGTGCCGCTTTTCCTGCCAGGCAACCACAAGATTGTCGTATTCCTCGTCGGTCGCGGTGTAGCCGAATATGCCTCTCTCGGAGGCCTTTACCAGAGCTTCCGTCACCTCCGCCGGCGCCTTGAAATCCATGTCGGCAACCCACAGGGGAACCGCGTCCTCAACGCCCTCAACCGGGGAGTATTTAATATCGCCGGGATCGTCCCGACGGTCCCAAACTTTGTCAAAATCGAACATGGGGATATCTCCTTTCGATATACGGCTATATTTTAACCCGAAACGACTTTATTTGTCAATTCGGAAAAACATCCGAAGAGTCGCGAAAAAACGACACTTGGGTATTATCAAATCCGGATTTGTGTGATATCATATATATATATACAATCGGAGGTGATGATATGGCCGACAACAACAAAAAAAGAATCAGACTTCTGAAAATTTACGAGTACCTCAAATCCGACAGTGATGATAATTCAATGTTGACAACCGAGGATTTGCTGAACCGGCTCGCGGAAGACGGCATTGAATGCGATCGCCGCACCCTGTACAAGGACATTAAATTCCTAAATGAGTGCGGCTATGAAATCCACGCCGTTAACTGCGGTCATAAAAAAGCATATTACGTTATTGACCGCCTCTTTGATGTGTCCGAACTGAAGATACTCGTGGACGCCGTACACGGTGCCGGCTTTATCACTCGCAAACTGTCAAAGGAGCTTACAAAAAAGTTGTCGTCTTTGGCGGGGCCGTCCCATTCCGAAGACTTGAATAAAAACGCGCGCCGTCCGGCGAAAAAACATTCAAACGAGTCGGTATATTACAACGTTGGCGCTCTTGATGAGGCCATTCGAACAAACAAAAAGGCTTCTTTCCGCTATTTTGATTTGGATTCACAGGGCAAAAAGAAATACAGAAAAAACGGTGAGCACTATGTGGTAGAGCCCATATCACTGCTTTTCAGCGATGACAACTACTACCTTATTGCCTACAATCCCAAGTACGACAGCGAAAACAACTATCGTATCGACAGAATGGACGACGCGAGCATATGCAATGAATCGATTTCGAAAAAGGCGATGCAACTCAAGGAAAACGGAGCGTCCGCCAGCACATTGTTCGGTATGTACAACGGACCCGTGAAGAAAATCGATTTGATATTCGATGAAAGCCTTTTAAATGTTATATTCGACAAATTCGGCGAAGGCATTCAGGTTGTTCACTATGAGGGTAAGCCCTGCGTGACCGTCGAAGTCGCCGTAAGCCCCGCCTTTTGGGGCTGGATATTCACCTTTTGCGGAAAGATGCGCATAAGGGGGCCGGAAGAGGTAATTAAAGAATATAAAGCCTTCGCGAAAAAGGCCCTGAACATATAAAGTCAAAGCCTCCCGAAAACAATCGGGAGGCTTTTATTGTGTTTTGAAATTATCCGCGCTCGGCGGCAATCTTATCGCCGTAGGCGGCGATTTCGTCTACCCACTGGGAACCGGCGGGCACGTTGTTAATCTCGCAGAACCGTTCCCACACGGCGGCGTAGGGCAGGGACTTGGTCTCTTCCTGCATGGCCAGCCGCTCGAAGTTTCTGCCTTCGTTTTCGTACTTGCGCAGAAGTTCCACGGGCTCCAGGAAAGCCAGGAGAAGTGCTTTCAGGATGGATCTCATGCCCACGACCCAGGCACCCACACGGTTGATGGTGCCGTCGAAGAAGTCGGTGCAGATGTCCACTCTGTCGAGGCTGTTTGTGCGGACAAGTTCTTTCATGAGCCGCTTCACGTGGTCGTCCATAACCGTCACGTGGTCGCTGTCCCAGCGAATGGGGCGGCTGACGTGGAGGAGAACTCCCTTGGTAAAGAGCAGGGCGGGGGAAATCTTGTCGCTGACGCTCTCGGTGGGGTGGAAGTGGCCGGTGTCGAAGCAGACCATGAGGTTATTGTGAGCGGCGTAGCCGAAATAGAACTCGTTGGAGCCCACCACATAGGCTTCGCTGCCGATGCCGAAGAGTTTCTGCTCCATAGCGTCCTTGATACTCGGAAGCTTCTCGGAGAAAATCTCATCAAGGGACTCTTTAAGCCGCATTCTGGGCCCAAGCCTGTCGATGGGGACTTCCTTCTCGCCGTCATGAATCCAGAGGTTGTGGCTGGATGGGCTGCCCTGTGCCTCGCCCACGTAGGAAGTGATTCGGCGAACCCGCTTGGCGTGCTCAATCCAGAAATCTCTGATACCTTTGTCGGCGCTTGAGAGTGTGTAGTTTCCGGACTTTGGATGGGAGAAGAAGGTTGAATTGAAGTCCAGCTTCAGACCCCGCTCCGCGGTCCAGTCGATCCAACTTTGAAAGTGGCAGGGTTCTATCTCGTTCCGGTCAACGAACTTGCCGCCGTAGTCGCCGTAGAACGCCTGCAGTGCCACTCTGTGATTACCGGGGATAACGGAGAAAGCCTTGTCCAAGTCCGCCCAGAGCTCTTTGATGTTTCTCGCTCTGCCGGGATGGTTTCCTGTGACCATGATTCCGCCGCCGGTGAGTTTGCTGTCCTCATGCTCGAAGCCGGCAACGTCGTCACCCTGCCAGCAGTGCATGGAAACGGACATGGCGCAGAGTTTTTTGATTGCTTCGTCCGTGTCCACACCGTAGGCGGCATAGATTTCTTTAGCGTTTTCGTAACGACTCATTTGTTACTCCTTATTTGCGTTCGGCCGCCACTTTGTCGCCGTACTTGGCGATGTCGTCAACCCATTCGGGACCGGCGGGAACGTTGTTCATTTCGCAGTAGCGGGCCCACACGGCGGTGTAGGGGAGGCACTTCATTTCTTCCTGCATGGCCAGGCGCTCGAAGTTTCTGCCCTCGTTCTCGTACTTGCGGAGAATGTCCACGGGCTCGAGAAGAGCGAGGAGCAGGGACTTCATGGCGGCTCTCATACCTGTGGCCCAAGCGCCCACTCTGTTGACGGTGCCGTCGAAGTAGTCGGTGGCGATGTTCACTCTGTCCAGCATGTTCGTGCGGACGATCTCCCGCATAAGTTCCTTAACTTCGTCGCTCATAATGACCACGTGGTCGCTGTCCCAGCGAACCGGGCGGCTGACGTGGAGCAGAAGCTCTTTGCAGAAGAGAAGGGTGGAGGAAATCTTGTCACTGATGTTCTCGGTGGGGTGGAAGTGGCCCAGGTCGAGGCAGAGCATAATGTCGTTGAGGGCGGCGTAGCCGAGGTAAAACTCGTGGGAACCCACAACGTAGGCCTCGCTGCCGATGCCGAAGAGCTTGCACTCAACCGCGTCTTTGATGCTCGGAAGCTTCACGGAGAAAATCTCGTCCAGGGACTCTTTCAGGCGGATTCTGGGACTCAGTCTGTCGATGGGGACTTCCTTCTCGCCGTCGTGAACCCAGAGGTTGTGGACGGAGGGGCAGCCCTGCTGCTCGCCGAAGTAGGAGGTAATGGCTCTGGCCCGCTTGGCGTGCTCAATCCAGAAATCTCTGATGCCCTTGTCGGCGTTTGCCAGGGAGTAGCTTCCGGATTTGGGGTGGGAGAAGAAGGTGGCGTTGAAGTCCAGCTTCAGGTCCTTGCTCTTGGCCCAGTCAACCCAGCCGGCGAAGTGGCAGGGTTCAATCTCGTCTCTGTCCACTTTCTTGCCGCCGAACTCGCCGTAGATGGCGTGGAGGTTCACTCTGTGCTTGCCGGGGATGACTGAGAAAGCCTTCTCGATGTCCGCCCGGAGCTCCTCGGCGTTTCCGGCTTTGCCGGGATGGTTGCCGGTAACCTGAATGCCGCCGCCGGAGAGCTCGCTGTCGTCGCTCTCGAAACCGGCAACGTCGTCGCCCTGCCAACAGTGCATGGAGAGGGAGATGTCGCAAAGTCTCTTAATGGCTTTGTCGGTGTCTACGCCCAAGGCGGCGTAGGCTTCTTTTGCTTTTTCGTACTGACTCATAGCAGATACCTTTCTAATCGTAGATTCCTTCCTTTTTCCTGATATCGAGTATCATCTCGTAGCGTTTGAGAGACATACCCGTATATACGCAGTTGCATGTGGAGAAGATGTATCCGTAGCCCGGCATACCGTGCTTCAGGGCGTAGCGGGCGGATTCGATACATTCCTCATCGGTCCCGGTGTCCAGGAGACCGCAGTTTACGTTGCCGATAAGGCAGACTTTGTCTCCGTAGAGACGTTTCACCTCCGCTATATCCACTCCCGCCTGAGGGTCGATGGAGTGAAGCGCGTGGGGATTTGCTTCCACCAAACGGTCGATTATGGGCATAATGTTGCCGTCGGTGTGCTTAATCGTATAGAAACCCATCTCCCGGTAATTCTTTATGATTTGCGTGAGATAGGGCATGACAAACTCGTCAAACTGCGCCGGGGACAGAAACGGGCCGGTGTTAAGGCAATAATCGGAACAGAGGGTGAAACCGTCCAGAAGCCCCTTGCCCGCCAGCTTCGACGCCTTTTTCGTAAACTCATCAACCCGCCGCTGGGCCTCATCTTTCATACCCTGAGGGTCGTCGGACATGCGGTAGCAGAAATCGAGCATGGCTTCGCCGTCGGGAATGGGGTAGGTGGGGTCGCCGTGCATGGTGATGTAGTACTTGTCGCCGGTTTTTTCCCGGATAATTTCGGCGATATGCCCGGATTCCGTGTGGTCGGAGTGGATGA
>JAGDDM010000136.1 GCA_017958015.1 Abditibacteriota bacterium
AGCGTCTCCGGCACCCTTATCGGCAGCGACGGCAACCCGGTGAACGGGTCCTTCACATTCAAGATAGGCGACACCGTGGTTGACTCCTACAACGGTTCTTTCTACGTGAACGTGCCTAACGGCACCTATGAGGTGACAACCGACTACGACCACATAGTGATTGAGCCGAGCACCGTCACCGTTTCCGGCGTAAGTCAGCAAGACTTCCGCCTGAAGGACCGCAGCACTCTCACCGGCAAAGTCATCGGCACCGACGGCAATCCCGCGGCGAACTTCACATTTAACATCGGCGACCAATCCGTTACCACCGACGCCGACGGCAACTACTCCGCCGAGTTCCTCTTCATCGGCACCCGGGACGTCACCGTTCCGATTTTCGGCGTGGAAATCGCCCCGAATCGGGTTACTTTGAGCGGTCACGGTACCAAGGACTTCACTCTCACCGCTCTCACGCCTCCGGACTCCGGCCACAAGGTGGTTTTCAACGCTTTCAGAGGCTCCTCCGACAAGCCCGCCAAGGGCGTGGCCGTTAAGTTCAACGGCGAGTGGAAACTCACCGACGTCGAGGGCAAGGCCGTGTTCTTCCTTGAGGGATTGGGCGACTTCGACACAACCCTTGTTCCTTGGAAGACCTATTCCGTCAAGTCCGTCACCGACGTGACATACGACGCCGAGCCCATCGAGGCCAACGATGACGGCACCTACACCGTAAACGTGGGCGGACCCGAAACTCTTATCGACATCGACATGGTGGGCAACGTCCTTGAGGGCTATGCCTACGACGAAAACAGCGCCGCTTTGGCGAACTTCACTTTCAGAGTGGGCAACACCGAAGTCACCACCGACGGACAGGGCTTCTTCAGAGCGGCCGTGGAACCGGGCACCCACAAAGTTTTCGCTCTCTGCTACGTTGCCGAGCCCGGCTCCGTCCCCGTTGAGGGCAACACCGAACAGGACATCGTCTTCGGCCCCGTAAACGGCCACAGAGTTATCTTCACCGCTTTCAGAGGCTCCGCCGACAAGCCCGCCAAGGGCGTAGCCGTTAAGTTTAACGGCGAGTGGAAACTCACGGATGCCGACGGCGAGGCCGTGTTCTTCCTCGAGGGCCTGGGGGACTTCGATATCAACATCATTCCCTGGAAGACCTACTCCGTAGCCTCCGTCACCGAATACGGTGCGGAACTGACCGCCGACGCGAACGGCGTCTACGTCATCAACGTGAGCGGTCCCGAGACGTTCATCGGAATTGACATCGCCGGCAACGTCCTCGAGGGCTGCGCCTACGACGAAAACGACGAGGTTCTGGGCAACTTCACCTTCAGTGTTGGCGACACGGAAGTCACCACCGACGAAAACGGTTACTTCAAGACTCCCATTGAGGCGGGCACCCACGAAGTTACCGCCGAGGGATCCGTTGCCGAACCCGGCGAAGTCACCGTGGAGGGCGTTACCTCCCAAGACTTCCGCTTCCGCGTTGATGGGGACGAGCCCGAGATGTTCAATTTCTCCGGTACAATCAGCAACGTCGCCCGAGCCGGCAAGGTTCCCTTCTCCGGAGAGTACGACCCCGAGACCGGCGAATACGTCTACGAACCGGTCCTCGCCGCCACAAACTTTGAAACCGGCGAGGTGTTCTACATCACTCCCACCGACGTGATAGGCGCCACCGGCCGCCACGGCGCTTCCGGTTCCGCCACCTGCAGCTCCCTCATGTTCGACTGCCTGCTTCCCGCCGGCAAATACAAAGTGCAGTTCTTCAACGGCGAGTCCTACGACTCCGCCTATATATACAGAATCGCCAAGGGTGACACCGTCGTCACAATCGGCGACGGACCCGTAACCGCCAATTACCGGATTCAGAGCATACGCAACAGTATCAGATAATCCGATCTCTCACGGCGCGTCCTTCGGGACGCGCCTTTTTATTTGTATAAACTTCTTAAAGCAAAAAGTTTGTGTAATTTAAAGCACAAACTTCCGAAAACAAAAAGTTTGTGCCATGTTTTATTGCCCCCGCCGCCGTTTTATGCTACAATTATCTTAGTACCTTTCAAGGAGGATGTTGTGAAAAAAGTATTGTTTTCGGTTATCATCGTCTCGATGATTACGGTGCCTCTTTTCTCAAAGAGCGCGAAAAAGACCTACAAGGCCAAGCCCAAGCCCAAGCCGGCGCAGTCAAAGGTTGTAAAGACTCCCGCGCCGAAAGCCGAGGAAGTGAAGATTGTTGCCGCCACCGGCGACGCTTACGTGGAAAAGAAGGCCTCCGACGGCAGTCTCTGGACCATCGGCACCAAGGGCATCGAGGTTGAGTACCGGGTTCGGAACGGCAAGTTCTACATGACCGGTCTCAAAAACAAGAAGGCGGGCAAGGCCTACGTCACCGAGGCCGCTCCCGTGGACATCTTCAAGGATACCAAGGTCAGCGGTCTTAAGTACAAGTTCGACACCTTCGCCAAGACGCACATCACCGCCGCCGAGGGCGAAAAGTTCATGAACGCGGAAAACATCACCGTCCGCAAGGGCGACAAGATTGTTTTCCGGGTGGACCCCGCCGGCAGATACGAGGGCGACCACACCTCCTGGATAACCCAAATCAAGTATAACGACGGCGAGGTATTTACCTCCGAAAGCGACAAAGACGCCACCGGTATGAACGGGCAGTGGACCTACTGCGGTTTTTCCAAAAACGACGAGGCAATCGTACCCTTCGAGGACGAGCTGCGCACCGCCGACGGCAAAGAAAACCGCAAACTCCCCAAGGGCGACACCGGCTTCAGAGTGGGCGAAAACGAGCCCTTCGCCTCCGCCAATCAGTTCCACACCTCCAACGAATGCGACGTAATGCGAATCTTCAACGCGCCCCGGGACGGCGTTATCACCGCTTCCGGCACCGCCAAGGTCCTCTCCGGCGGCGAGGTCGATCTCACAATCGACCGCATGACTCCCAAGGACCCCGGGCAGATAACCACCCCGAAATACACCTTGGTGGGCGCCCAGGGCGTCAAGACCAAGGTGGGCGGCAGCGCCTGCGTGCGTTTGGACATAACCGTGAACCGGAGCGACCTCAGAGAGGGCTACACTCTTCTGCGTTATCACGTGATAGCCTATCCCGGCACCGCGGTTCTGCGCCAGTGGACGGATGTGGAGAATGTCTCCGACTCCGCGGCGAAGATTCCCCGCAATCTCGCCAATTTCCGCATTCCCGGCGGCAGTGACGACTACACCGCCCATTGGATGACCGGCGAGACCACCGACACCAATCAGGGCAACCGGTACACATTCGACCTCAAACCCGGCAAGACGGCCTCCGTCACCGCCGTGGCAACAAACAACTACACGCCCTGGATGGGTATAATCCGCGAACAGGGCGACAGAGACGGCTTCTACCTTGCCCCGGACTATCTGGGCAAGTGGACCATAAAGGCCGCCCGGGACGACAAGGGCAGCATTCTCGTATCCTCCTTCATCGGCGACAGAACCGAACTGAAGGTGGGCGACAAGATAAGACTTCCGTACCTCACCTTCGGCGTGTTCAACTACGGTTTCGACAATATGATGCGGGACCTCTACACATGGCAGTACAACTTCCTGTGGGACTACACCCACATCGACTGGTTTGCCAAGTCCCTCATAACCGTTGCCTGGTACGGCGACTCCATGAACCTTGCCCAGCAGTGGAACGGCCACACCGGCCAGCTGGATATGGACTTTGCCGACTACGCCAGAGACAGCGGCTTCAAACTCATTTGGGAAGACGCGGGCTGGTCCGCCACAACCCATTGGTGGGACGCGGACTCCGAGGGCCCGGACTTCGGCCTCGCCCGCCGCTATCTGGAAAAGAACAACATGAAGCTCATCGTCTGGATGCTGGGCTTCAAGGCGGACAACGGCGTTATGTCCTCCAAGGTGGCATCCTGGGGCAACTTCCAGCGCCGCACCGACGGTATGGACTTGGGCTGGGAAGCGGACAGGAATATGAGACCCTTGGCGGAGACCTTCCTTGACCGCCACCCGAGAGCCTCTTTCCACACCTGCTCCGGCGGCTCCAACTATGCCCACACCTTCGAGATTCAGCGCTACACCGACATCAACTACGACGCGGATATGCCCGCCTCCGACTACGCCAACGGCTACTGGTCCTACTTCGAGCTTCCGGACAAGTGGTTCGACAACCTGGTGCCCTGGGGCTACCCCAGAGACATCGAGGACGGTATGCTGAATCGACATCTCTGTCAGGTTCCCAAGTGGGGTTTGGACATCACTCCCTGGGAGCGGGACCAAATGGCGGAAATCAACGACATGTACAACTACCTCACGGATGAGGGCGTCGTCGGCCGCTGGTCCTATTCTCCCCACCCGAAGATTGACGGCGACGAGGAATATCAAGTCGCCCAGAGAAGCAACTACGACAACACCAAGTCCGTCATAATCTTCCGCCACGTGCCCACAAGCGACGTCACCGTCTATCCCCGGGGCCTTATGAGCGCCAAGGAATACCTCACCGAGTGCGTGTCTTCCGATTACAGCGCCACCCGCACCGGCGCCGACCTCATGAAGAACGGCATCAAGGTGGCGGCGGGCACCAAGAACGAAGTCATATACCTCAATCTGCCTTACAGACCCGGCTCCGGCAGAGACAAAACTCCGCCCACCGCTCCGGGCAGCCTTTTCGCCAAGCGCGAAAACAACATCGGCTTCACCGGCATGGGACTCTACTGGTCCCCCGGCGCCGACAACAACCACCTGACGGGCTACGAAGTGGCCAGAGACGGCAAAGTCATCGCCAGAGTCCGCACCGGACGGTATTACTTCGACAGAAGCGAGGGTTGGTCCGAAAAGGCCGTCTACACCGTGCGCTCCGTTGACGGCGACAGCAACGCTTCCGATTGGACGGAAGCCGAGCTCATGCCCGCGGAGACGAGAATCTCCTCCGCCATGGGCGACTACAAAACCGCCGGTGAGTGGACCTTCGAGACTCTCCGCGGCGGCAAGCGGTATGAACCCGCCAAATGGGTTCCCGCCGCCAAGAATCCCTCCGCCGACGCCGGCGGCACCACACTCCAAGAGGGCGGCGCCGAAGGCTATTGGGAAGGCAGAGGCGAAGCCCGCATGGGCAGAGGCTGGCTCCAAGCCGGAAAGGGCGTCGAAGCCTGCCGCACCTACACTTCCCCCATGAACGGAAAGGCCGTCATAGTGGGCCGCTGTATGAAGGATTTCTACCACAACACAAGCGGCAAACCCATGGAAGTTCGGATTACCCTGAACGGCGACACCGTTTGGGGTCCCAAAACCGTGGCGGTGAACGACCTTGAGGGTATAAGCCACAACTTTACATTGGATCTCAAGAAGGGCGACAAGGTCCGCTTCATCTGCGGCAAAGCCGACGACAGAGAGCACGACATCCTGGACTGGAACGCCAACATCACCTTCACCGATTCCGGCGACAAGGCCGCGGAGCAAAGCGTTGTGCGCCTCAACTGCGGCGGCGGCGACGTGAAGGATGAAAACGGAGTTGTGTGGAGCAAGGACGCCTACTTCACCGGCGGCACTTCCGCCGCGGGCGCCCCGGTTTCCGCCGACCCGAACCTCTTCAAGAACGCCAGATGCGGCAAGTTCTCCTATAAGATTCCGGTTAAGGAGGGCGTCTACTGCCTGCGGCTGCGGTTTGTTGAGGACAAGTACGACTACGCCTTCATGCGGCCCTTCGATATCACCTTGAACGGCGAGAGAATCTACCGCAACATCGACATCTATCAGGACGCCCGGGGTAAGAACAAGCCTCTGGATAAGGTTATCCGCTACGTGGCCAGCGACAAGGGATTCATCAACCTCGGCTTCACTCCCGGCTGGGAACCCAACATGGCCACCGGCGACGCCATCCTGAACGCCATCGAGATTACTCCCGAGAACAAGGAAGACCTTTACCGCGTAAACTGCGGCAGCGCCGACAACTATGTCGACTGGTACGGAAATGTGTGGCTGGCGGATACGAACTTCGTGAGCGGCACTCCCACCGCCCTGAAGGGCGAAATCGACCACGCCACCCCCACCAAGTTCGACGGCGCCATCTACCGCACCGCCCGGACCGGCAAGACGGTTAAGTACGTCATTCCGGTTAAGGACGGACGCTACGACGTCCACCTGAAGTTCGGGGAAATGAGCCTTAAGGA
>JAGDDM010000137.1 GCA_017958015.1 Abditibacteriota bacterium
ACGAGACTCTCTACGTGTCCTACATCTACTCCCTGCTGCGGATTGACTCCGTCTTCGTCACCCCCGAGGGCAAGATAGCCCTCGCCAAAGGCAAGCCCAGCGTGAACCTGCCGGAGCAGCCCAAGGCGAAGCCGGGATGCCTCAGACTCGCCAACATCTACATACCCTACCGCTCGGTTTCGGTGAAGCCGGAGGACATATATCCCGTGGTCGAGGGCGCCGACAAGGCCAAAACCCTCTCCCGGCAGGGCAATTTGGCAAAGACAATGGCGAAGATCAAATCCGGCCAGCCGGTGACAATCGTCTGTTGGGGCGACTCCGTAACCCAGGGCGGCAACGCCTCCACCCCGGATATGGTCTACGTAAAGGTCTTTGAGCGAATGCTGAAGGCCAAGTTCCCCAAGGCGGACATCACCGTTATCAACGAGAGCGTGGGCGGCTCCTCCTCCCTCAACTGGCTCCGCCCCGACAAGTACCCATTCCAAGGCAACGGTTTCTGCGACTTTGAGCAGCGGGTGGCGGTCCACAACCCGGACCTTGTCACCATGGAGTTCGTCAACGACTCCGGCTACACCCCGGAAATGCTGGATGAGGCCTACACCGACATCAAGGCCCGCATGGATCGTCTGGGCGCCGAGTATATCCTGATTACGCCCCACTTCACTACGCCGTACTGGATGGGCTTTGACGACATGCGCGCCGCCAAGGAGAACCGCTCCTACGTGTTCTACGCTCTGGACTGGGCCGAGAAAAACGGCTACGGCATCGCCGACGCCTCCTCCCGCTGGGCGCACCTGGGAAAAGAGGGCATTCCCTACATCACCTTGCTGGGCAACACTCTCAACCACCCCAACGACTACGGCCACAAGATGTTCGCCGAAGAACTCATGAAGTGCTTTAAATAAATCCCCCGCATATGGTATAATTGATTCGGAGGTTCATTATGAAAAAAACCCTTTACATCATTCTCATCACTCTTCTTACAGGCGCGGCCTTTGCCGCCGTCGTGCCCACCGAAGTCGAAATGAAAACCGCCGAAACTTGGCGTCAGGCAAAGTTCGGCGGCATCACTCCCACCGTGGACTTTGTGGGCTACACCGCCATCGTCAACGGCGACGGTCTGGAGATTGACAGCCGTTCCAACAAGGACCTGAAGATAGGCTCCAAGACCTACAACAAGGGCTTCTACGCCCACGCCACCACGGAGCTGCTTTTCGGTCTCCCCAGCCCCGGCAAGACTTTCACCGCCGAGATAGGCGTTGACGACAACAACGAGACCGCGGGCGGCGCCGGCAGCGTAAAGTTCTACGTCATTTCCGGCAACGAAACCCTCTTCGAGTCCAACGTATTCCGCGGCCAGCAGGAAGCGGAAAAGATAAGCGTTGACCTGAAGGGCGCCACATCCTTCCGCATTTTGGTCACCGACGCCGGCGACGGCATCGCTTCCGACCAGGGCGACATCGCTCTGCCCACGGTACTTCTCGAAAACGGCAAGCGCATCGAGCTGTCGAAAACGAGACGTGTTCCCACTCCCCGGGACTACGTCACCGCCGACCAGCCCTTCTCCTTCGTCTACGACGGCAAGTCCTCCCGTGAGATTCTCCCCACTTGGAACGCCGAAACCGACGTAGTGACGAAGGGAGCCGTCACCACAACGACCACGGTCTACACCGACCCGAAAACAAGTCTCGAGTGCCGTCTGGAAACGGTGACATACTCCGACTTCCCGGTCAGTGAGTGGACTCTCTACTTCACCAACAAGGGCAGCAAGCCCTCCGCCATGCTCAAGAACATAAACGCCATGGACATTTCCCTTTACAGTCCGGTTCGTCCTTGGCAGGTACACTGGGACAGAGGCGGCATATACACGCCCAACGCTTTCGAGCCCATGCTCGACAGTCTCGACCGGGCCGAAAAGAAGCGCTACGCTCCCCGCCTGGGCCGGGCCTCCGACGAGGTATCGCCCTACTTCAACATCGCCACCCAAGACGGCGGCGCGATAATCGCCATCGGCTGGCCGGGTCAGTGGGAGATGAATCTTGAAACCCACGAAACCAGACTCGACATCACCGCCGGCCAGGAACAGCTTTTCGGCTGCCTCGATCCCGGCGAGACAATCCGCAGCCCGAGAATGCTCATTCTCAACTACGACGGCGACTACTACCGCAGCCAGAACCTGTGGCGCCGGTTCTACATGGAACACATAACCCCCAAGGTTAACGGCAAAAAGCCCGGACCCATGTTCAACGCCTGCGCCGGCACCTATACTCCGGTTGTTGAGGAGTTCAAAAAGCTGGGCATCCTCCCGGACTACTGGTGGGTCGACGCCGGTTGGTACAAAAACGAGGGCACCTGGGTCAACACCGGCACCTGGGAGTTCGACACCGACCGCTACCCCAACGAGATGAAGGACATGTTCAGCCTCACCCACAAGTACGGCGTAAAGAACATCCTCTGGCTTGAGCCGGAGCGGGTCCACAACCGGGGCTGGCTCCAGGACAACCACCCGGAATGGATAACCTTCGACGGCACCCCCGGCGTGGGCAACGGTCTTCTGGACATGGGCAACAAAGACGCCCGGGAGTTCATCCTGGACCGCTTCGACAAGATTATCAAAGACAACTACGTCGACCTCTACCGCGAGGACTTCAACATGGAGCCTCTGCCCGCTTGGCGCCGCCACGACACTCCGGACAAGGCGGGCTTCTTCGAGAACCACCACATTCAGGGCCACCTGTGGCTCTGGGACAGCCTCAAAGACCGCAACCCCGGCCTGCGGATTGACAGCTGCTCCAGCGGTGGCAGACGGAACGACCTTGAGACAATGCGCCGGGCCGTGCCGCTTCTGCGGACCGACTACGAATGGGTGGGCATGAACCCGGCTCCCAACCAGTGCAGCATGTACGGCGCTTCCTTCTGGCTCCCCATCGCCGGCATCGGCATGTACTACAACGACCGCTACGGCATGCGCTCCACCTACGGCGGCAGCTGCACCTGCCCCTGGGAGCTCCGCAGAGAGCTTGAGCGGGAACACAAACCGGCCATCGATCCCATCTACAACAAGCCCTGGGACCGCACCCTCCTGAAGAAGACCGTGGCGGAGCTGCGCTCCATCAACGAGTGCTACCTCGGCGACTACTGGCCGCTGACGCCCTACACCCTGGACCTCGACGCCTGGCTGGCGTGGCAGTTCAACCTGCCGGAACAGAACCGCGGCATGATTCAGGTGTTCAAGCGCGAAAACAGCCCCTATCTGGCCTGCCGGTTCAAACTCCGGGACCTCGACCCCAAGGCCACCTACGAGTTCGTGGACCTGGACAAACCGGGTGTTATGGCCAAATACACCGGCAACGAGCTCATGAAGAAGGGCATCAAGATAGAAATAGAAAAGACCCGGGAGGCGAAGATATACACCTACCGAGTCGCGCCCTAAATCAAATAAACAAAAGACCTCCCTCGGGAGGTCTTTTTATTTGCGCCGCAGTGTGATAAAAGCCAGGTCCGGCTTGCAGGCGAAGCGAATGTGCACCTTGCTTGTGCCGATTCCCCTTGTGACGAAGAGGTTGGCAACCCCGGCGTCGAAGCCCAAAAGCTTTGTGAGCCGCTCCGAGTCGTAGACTCCGTCGTTCAGAAAGGAGTTTCGGAGCATATGTGTCCACATGGGCCCGAAGAACGGCAGCCGAATCTGCCCGCCGTGGGTGTGGCCCGCGAGAATGAGGTCGCCGCCCCGCTTTATGATGTCGGGAGTGATTGAGGGGCAGTGGGTGAGAAAGATTACGAAGTCCTCGGGGCTTGTCCCCTCAAAGGCCTTGTCGAGGTCGTGCCGCAGCTCATAGGGGTCGTCCACGCCGCAGACTTTAATCTTTTCTCCGCCCCGCTCTATTGTCATGTTCGCGTTGTTAAGGAGCGTTATGCCCTCAAAAGTCAGGTCCCGGGCCATGCGGGGGCTGTCAACCCAGGGCTTGTGCTCCGAGTTGCCCAAAATAAAGGCCAGTTTGTCCCGATAGCGTATGTGGGAGCATATCTCTTTGAACACCCACGGGGCGTGGTGGTGGGCGGTGACGTCGCCGGTTACGAAACAGCTGTCCACCTCCCGGGAGGAGATGATGTCAATGAGGCGCCGCTCCAGCGTCCCCAGCTTGCGGATGTGCGTGTCGGAGAAGTGGAGTATGGTGTAGCCGTCGAAGGCGGGGGGCAGATTCGGGTACCGGAAGGTGAGCTCCCGAACGTCTATGCTGTATGGCTCCGCCAGGAACATATACGCCCCCAGCGCCGCCGCCGAAGTTGTGAGAATTATCTGCGGGGTGGTCACAGCTGTATTACAAACCTTCGATTTCTTTTACATACTCAATGAACTGGCCTATTGTCCATATGCGATTTCGCCGTTCTCTCGGATAAGAGCTAATATAGGGCTTTGGAACAACAAGAACAACATTTTCCGATTCCATTTCATCCATTTGAGTTGCGGAAATACCTTGTTGAAGAGTACATAAATATTTTGAACGTCCACGCAACCTATCCGCTTCATTGATTACCTGCCGCCATCTGTCTTTACATGTCGTCTTCGCGGCAAGCGAGATAAGTTTATTAGTGGGATATATAGCAGAACGGTACGCTTTTTGTGAAGGGAACAAAAAATCTGGTTTTTTGTTACCCTCCGTTACAACCTGTTCCTCAAAACGCAAACCATTGGCAGAAAAGAGCGCAGACAAGTGGTGTTCCAAACTCTTACCGGCACGACTTTTTCTTCTGTTGAGCACCTGATTGGCAGTAACGATAAAATTCTCAATGGATGCAAAACCGCTGGTAATTATACCGCCATAACGGGCGTACTCCAAAGCGCGGAAGAGCTTATACTCCACATCAATCCACTCAAGCAATTTACGGTCTGGATTTGAAGAAACGTACTCGGCGTGATTGTAAACGGTGTTCTGTATCTCACGTGCCGTCGCAGACATAATTTCGGAAGTCGGAAAGTCAACTTTAAGCCCGTTTATAAATCGATCTATTTCCGTTTGCTCCGAATTCTCAAAATCCTTTTCACGAACATTGATCAAATTGTTTGTCTCTGTGGCACTCAAGCCGAACGCGTCAAGAAACCGATTAATCTCATCGTCGGTATTCAGTACAAACGCCCGATAATCTTCCTCATCGTCCTGCACAAAAACAAACAATGCTCCCGTATATTCCGGACGAAGATACGGAAAACCGTAACCGAAATTAGTTATTCGATACTCGTTACGTGTCCCTTGTCCATAATAAATAAACCTACTGTCGGTTACCGTACCGTCATGCCAGCGAATTTTCACCCATCTGTCTTTATTCTCACCTTTTATACCAAGTTTGTCAAAAAGGATTGAAACCGACGATTTGGAAATATAAATACCCGCCTGATGCCCACCGGTCTGTCCTGTATCATTGGCAGATAGGAACTTACAAAATGCCTTAGTTCCGCGCAGAACCGATTGTACCGCTTCCGTAACGTAATTACTCATGCTATTTCCTCTATCGAAAATTGTTGTACGACCGATTCGAGTCGCCCGAGTTCCGCCGCAATAAGTTTTGCTACCGCTTCTATAAGCGGAACAACAACAGAATTCCCAAATTGCTTATAGGCTTGAGTATCGGAAACAGGTATCTTAAAGGTATCGGGAAACCCCTGCAATCTCGCACATTCGCGGGGCGTTAATCGTCGAGGATTTTTGTCACCTTGAGCAATCAAAATCTCCGAACCGTCTTTGTAATATCGTGCACTGAGTGTTCGCGCCACACCGTTCACTGGTGCGACCCCATATCCAAACCCGTGACCAGCGGCTTTGTGCTTCGCAGCGTAATCTTGCAAATAATTCCACAATTTATCCGAAAGCGTATATTTTTCGTCTATCTCAGTTTCGAGAATATCCGCCACAACTGGTTTGGGTTCTTTGGGAACAATATTGAACTTAAATCGAATATTCTCGGGAATATACCGTTTGCGGTCAAACCCCACAATTAAAATTCTCTCCCGATGTTGCGGAACAAACGCCTGACCATCGATAACTTTATAAAAAACCTCATAGTCGAGTTCATCCAAAGCCTCGCAAATCACCTTAAACGTGCGTCCACCATCGTGACTTCGCAAATTTTTAACGTTTTCAAGCAAAAACGCCTTTGGCCGCTTTGCCTTTAAAATGCGACAGACATCGAAAAACAAAGTACCCTGCGTTTTATCCTCAAAGCCAGTAGCACGACCCATACTCTGTTTCTTTGATACACCAGCGATGGAAAAAGGCTGACACGGAAAACCCGCCACAAGAATAT
>JAGDDM010000138.1 GCA_017958015.1 Abditibacteriota bacterium
ATTGTACACAAAAATACCGCCCTACGGGGCGGTTATTTTTGTGACGGAGGGCGGCACCCGAGTGATGTCCGCCCTTGCGGGCGGGTGATGTCGCTTCGCGATGTGATGTGCGCTTCGCTTCGCTTGCGCGTTCATGTGTCCGCCGTAGGCGGACGGATTATAATCCGTTCGGTTTTGCCGAACACATTAGTCAGCGAACAAAGTGAGCGAAGGCGGTGCATCACTTGCCGCAGGCACATCACGGCGCCGCGTAGCGGCGTATCACCGGACACCTTCGACGCTACCGCAATTCACATCCGATATAAAAAAGGCTCCCCTCAACGGGGAGCCTTTCGTTGTTGTTTATTGTATGATTCTTTCTCCGTTCACCGTCGCCATTGTTCCGGCAACCGTGACGTCGTCTCCCACGGCGTAGTTGCCCACGGAGGAGACTTTTATGCCGAAGCCGTCCTTGGTGACGTAGGCGCAGTCGGCGAAGATGGCGGTTACGGTGGCGTTTTCGATGATGACGAGGCTGCCGTCGGGGAGGTTTTTGGCCTCGTTGACGGTGACCGGGTCGCCGCCGCAGTAGTAGGGGCCCACGTTCAGCACGTCGCCGCCCACGTTGTCGGTGTTGTAGGACCGCAGGTGGAGGTAGTAGGGCAGCGTGGAGGGTGTGACGGTGAGAGTGAGGTTCGCCTTGTTCCACTTATACTCGCTGTCGTCGAACTCGTGGGTGGGGATATGATCGACAAGTACTCTGTAATATGCCACGGTGCCGGTGCCGTAGGATGTGAGGGCCGTGAGGGCGATGTCCGCGCCGGGCAGCGCGCCGGGGGCCGTGTAGGAGAGTGTGTCGTCGCCGGGCTGAAGGGCCAGTGTGTAGGCGGTGCCGGAGTAGGACTGGGAGCTTGTCATGTTTCCGGCGGCGGCGGTAGCCTTGCGGGTGTACTTGGTGTTGGGGGTAAGGCCCGTTTCCGTGACGGTTTTGGCAATCCACAATTCGCTTTCGGCTTTCAGCTTGGTGCCGTCGTAAATCATATACTTCACGCCGTTGTCGGAGCTGTGAGTAAATCCCCAGGTGATTGAGTTTTCGGTGGCGGATGCCGCGAAAATGTTGCTGGGGGCGTCGGGAATCCGCTCGTCGAAGGTTATGTCGTCGATGTAGAGCTCGCCGCCGGCGGCGGAGGCGCCGTCACCGATGAAAACCCGCTTGAAAGCGAGGGGAGCGGCTTCCGGAACCTCTTTTTGGGCAGTCATGCTGCCGTCGACGTAGTAGTAGAGTCTGCCGCCGGGGGTTATCTCGATTTCCAGGTGGTGCCAACCGGCGGAGCGGGAAGCGAGGTTGAAAACATCTTCCGCCGCCTCGCCGCGGTAGTTGTTGCCGCCCAGGCCCACGCCCAGGTAAAGCACTTCCTCGCCGCTTTCGTTCACGCCCTGAAGTCGGACCATGGTTTCGGCGCCGCTTGCCCCGGAGTCGTAGATCCAGGCTCCGAACCTACCGGAGCGGTAACCCAGACCCATAAGGGAGTTCATGAAGGGTGTGACGGAGGAGGAGGCGAAGACGGAGTAGCCGCCGGTGATGTCGCCGTGGTTTTGAACCGAGGAGAGTCCGCCCCGGACCACCGTCCAGTTGTTCGTGTCGGCGAAGCCTTCGCTGTAATCGGTTTTGTAGCAGCGCAGTTTCAGAGCCGGGGATTTGACGGAGGTGTTTCCTTGGGCGTCAAAGGCGGAGACGTAGTAGGTGAGCGAGGTGGAGGGAGTCAGGTTCGATTCCGTGTATGTTGTGACGCCGGGTGCCAGCGTGGCCAAAAGCCTCGTTCCTCTGTACACGTTGTAGCCGGTGACGGCGGTGTCGTCTGTGGAGGGATCCCAGGCGAAGGTGACGGAGGAGCTGGTGGCGTGCATCAGGCGCAGATTGTCCGGCACCGTGGGAGGAGTCTCGTCGAAGTGGGTCGTCATGTTGACTGCGCCGCACTTGGCGGATTCGTTGCCGGCGAAGTCGACGGCGGCAACCCGGTAGGAGTAGGTTGTTTCCTGAAGAAGTCCCGTGTCGGTGAACTGCGTTGTCTCGGAGGTGCCCGCAAGGGTAGTGCCCCGATATATCTTGTAGTATTCCACGTCGTAGTTGTCGGTGGAGGCGTTCCATGTCATGGTGACGGTGCTTCCGGTGACGGACTTTTCCTTGAGTCCGGTGGGGACCGTGGGGGCGGATGTGTCCTTGGCGCCGGGAGCCAGATACGCTTCGGACACCCAGCCGGTGACGCCGCCGGGGAATCTCACTTCCCACCAGTAGCTGCCGGCGTTCAGGATGCCGCCCAGTTCGTGGGCGGTGACTCTGCCCGCGGTGCCGTTTGCCACACCGGTTATGGCCGGGTTGTGGGTGCCGGGTCCTCTGCGGACGTTCAGGGATGACGCGGTGGTGGTGACCTGCTGATAGGGTGAGAGGGCCGTGGACTGTTCCTTGGGTAATGTGTTGTAGAACACAAGGCTGTTGGCGATGGCCCGCTCGCTGCCGTCTGAGGGCTGATTCCGGAGGGTTCCGTTTGTAATCATGGTGCTGGAGCCGCCGCCGTCCAGATTAAGGGCGTGGGTGGCGCCCAGGGAGTTCTTGCAGAAGTTGCCCAGCTCCACGCCGGTCATGCCGATGGACACGCCGCTCCGTCTGCCGTCGCAGACAACCAGGAAAATGTATGCGCTGTTGAAGGCCACGGCGGTGCGGGGGTGCCGGGAGGTCATGAGGTCGCTGGTGTATGTCTTGACAACGCCGTTTTCCAAAACCGACTCACTGCCCGTGAGACCGGCCATGGTGCCCGCGATCTGCGACGCGGTGATTGTTGTGGAGTTGTCGGTGAGTTTGGTGGTCATTGAGAAGTCAATTGTCACCGTATCGCCCGCGTTGGCGTTTGCCAAAAGCTCCGCGGCCGCGGTGCCGTTGGCCGCGACGGCGCAGCAGTCGAAGGGAATGACCTGACCGCCGCCGGAGTCCACGGAGAGAACGGTTCCGCTGTGGGTGCCCGGGTTCACGGGGCCGTCGGTTTTGACTATCATGGCAGCGCCGCAGTCGGGGACGCTCAGCCCGTATTTGGGGTTGAACATGGCGTAGCCGTTGTCCGGGATGGCGTCGTTGGCGTAGGTGATGTTCACCTGTTTGCCGCCGGCGTAGGTGAGCTTCACGGAGTAGGATCTGATGTAGGAGCCGCCCTGAAGCGCCCGGCGGTCAACGGTCCAGAAGAAGGAGCCGAAAAGGGCGCCGTCGTCAAAGGAGGGAATGGTGGGCTGGCCGTCGCTGATGCGGAAGGAGCGGGTGGCGCCGCCGGAGAAGCCGAAGTCGCCGTTGACGCCGGCGATGGGATGATATCTCTTGCCCCATTCCGTGCCGTCGTGGAAGATTCTGCCCTCGTTGTCCGACATCTGGCTCCGAACAATCTGCTTGCTCTTGTAGCTGTCGTTGGCGGAAATCATGGCGATGGATGCATTCGGGTTGGAGCGAATCATTCTGGCCACATATACGTTGTTGGGGCCGGATATGCTCCATTGCTGATACTCGATGCCCTCGCCGATGGTTTCCCAGGCGAAGGCGGGAACGGCGAGAATGAAAAGCGCCGATAGGGCAAGTAGTTTTTTCATATTTTCCTCCGTTTGATATAAGGGCCCAGGTGTCAGGGGTCAGGGGTCAGGGAATGTGTCGGCGGAGCCGACGGATTCCACCAACTCACCTTGCAATGTCGGTTTTATAATTCGTTGCCGTAGGCAATACCTTAATTAATATTTACAACCCGTTCTCCGGCGACAGTTGACAGTACGCCGGCCACGGTCACAACGTCGCCAACGGCATGGTCAAGGGCGGGCGTCACTTTGATGCCGAAGCCGTCCTTCATGATGTAGGCGCAGTCGGCGAATACGGCGGTGACAACGGCGTCACTAATCATAATATTGTTGCCGTCAATCATGTTTCGGGCCTCGATGACGCTGACGGGGATGCCGCCGTAGGTGTAGGGTCCGATGTTCATGACGTCGCCGCCGGTGCCTTCCGCGTTGTAGGCTCTGATGTGGATGTAGTAGGGCCGGACGGAGATGGGCAAATCGGCGGTAAAGGCGGCGCTGTTCCACTGAGTTTCGGTGTCCGTGAACTCCCGGGTGGGAAGATTGTCGATATGCACTCTGTAATAGGACACCGTTCCCGCGCCGTAGGGCGTGAGAGCGTTGAGAACCACCGTGGGGTCGGACAATACTCCGGGGGCGGTGTAAGAAATCGTGTCGTCGCAGGGAGTCATGGCCAGGGTGTAGCCGTTGGCGGAATAGGACATTGTGCTTGTCATGTTTCCGGCGGCGGAAGCGGCCTTGCGGGTGTATTTGGTGTTGGGGGTGAGTCCGGTTTCCTCCACGGCCTTGGTGAGCCACATGGCGCTCTCGGCCTTAAGGGTGCCGCCGTCGTAAATCATATACTTAACGGCGTTGTCGGAGGCGTGGTTGAAGCCCCAGGTGATTGATGTGGGTGTGGCGGCGGCGGCGCTGATGCTCGTGGGGGCGTCCGGGGTCCGCTCGTCGAAAGTTATGTCGTCGATATAGAGCTCGCCGGAGCTTGCGGATACGTTGTTGCCGATATACACCTGTTTGAAGGCGCAGGATACGACCGCTTCGTTCACGCGCTGACTCTTGGAGCTGCCGTCCACGTAGAAAACGAGTCTGCCACCGGGGAGAATTTCTATCTCAAGGCGGTGCCAGCCGGCGGAGCGGTTGGAAAGGGCGAAATAGGTGCTTTGGGTGGAGGGCACGGCGATTTCGCCGCAGTAACCGGTGGAGAAGGTGGAGTGGATGCCGATTCCGATGTACATCACTTCCTCGCCGCTCTCGCTCATTCCCCTGAGCCGGAGAAGGGTTTGGGAACCGGCGGTGCCGGAGTCGTAGAACCAAACGCCGAACCGTCCCGTGCGGTAGCCCAGGCCGAGTTGGGAGTTCAGATAGGGCGGCACCGTGGAGCTCACGTAGACGGAGTTGTCGCCTTCCAGCGAGCCGTGGTTTCTGACGCCGGAGATTGAGGCTCTGTCAACGGTCCAATTGTCAAGGTTGGGGAAGCCCTCGGTGTAGTCCGTCTTGTAGCAGCGCAGCTTCAGCGCCGCGGACTTGGCGGAGGTGTTGTTTTGGGCGTCGAAGGCCTCCACGTAGTAGCTGTATGTGGATGTGGCGGAAAGGCCGGTGTCGGTGTATTTTCTGTTGGCGGGTCGAACGGTGCCCAGGAGCCGGGTGCCTCTGTACACGTTGTAGCCGGTGACGGCGGTGTCGTCGGTGGAGGCGTCCCAGGCGAAGGTGACGGAGTTGTTTGTGGCGGTCTCCATACGCAGGTTTTGGGGAACCGTGGGAGGAGTCTCGTCGAAGTGGGTGGACATGGTCACCGCGGTGCCCTTGCCGGATTCGTTCCCCACAAAGTCAACGGCGGAGACCCGGTAGGAATAGGAGGTGTCCTGGGCAAGACCGGTGTCGGTGTACTCCGTGGTTTCGGAGGTGCCCACGAGGGTGTTGTTTCTGTAAATATTGTAGTGGCCCATGTAGCCGGAGTTGTCGGAGGAGGCGTTCCAGCTCATGGTAATGGTGGTGCCGGTGACGGACTTCTGCTTCAGACCCGAGGGAACGCCGGGGGCGGTGGTGTCCTTGGCGCCGGCGGTGAGGTACGTTTCCGATACCCAGCCGGTGGTACTTCCGACTTTTACTTCCCACCAGTAGATGCCGCCGCTCATTATACCGTTCATGGTGTGGGTGGTGACTCTGCCGGAGGTGCCGCTGCTTACGGTTGTGATGGCGGAGTAGTTGGTGCCGGGACCTCTGCGGACGCTCAGGGACGAGGCGCTTGTGGTTATCTGCTGGCAGGGAGAGAGTTTGGATGACTTGCTTTTGGGGAGAATGTTGTACATCATAAGCCCGTTGGCCACGGCTCTTTCGCTGCCGTCGGAGGGGCGGTTGCGGACGGTGCCGTTGGTGACCATGGTGGAGGAGCCGCCGCCGTCAAGGCAGACAGCGTTGGTGGCGCCCAATGTGTTTTTGCAGAAGTCGCCCATTTCCGCGCCGGTCATGCCGATGGAAACGCCGCTGCGGCGTCCGTCGCAGACCATGAAGAACACGTATTGATTGTTGTAGGCAACCACCGTGCGGGGGTGTCTGTCGGTGATGACGCCGAAACCCGGATAGGGCATGATGACGCCGTTTTCCAAAACCGTCTGCCAGCCGGTGACCGCCGCCAATGTGTTGGCGGGGAGGTTCACTCTGGTGGTGTGGTTGGCGAGGCTTCCGAAGGCGGAGATATTGATTGTCACGGTGTCTCCCACCTTGGCTTTGGAGGTCATTTCCGTGGCCGCGGTGCCCTTGGCGGTTATGACGCAGCAGTCGAAGGGAATGACGGTGCCGCCGCCGCTTGTGAAGGAGCGGACCGTGCCGGTGCTGACGCCGATGGTGTTGGGCTTGCCCAGGTGAACAAGCATGTCCCGAACCGAGGAGTCGGAGGGGGTCCGGAGGCCGTATTTGGCGTTGTACATTGTGTAGGAATTGTCCGCCGCGGCTACGTTTACGTCAACCACATTCACCGTGGTGTTGTCGCCGTAGGTGAGGGCGATGGAGGAACCCTTGTTGTAGGAAGAGCTGTGGAGAGCCTGCCTGTCGGCGGTCCAGTAGAAAGCGCCCCAAATGTCGTCGTCGTGGTACATTGAGGTGGTGAGGTGGCCGTCGTTTATGCGGATGGCTCTGGTGGTGCCGCCGGAGAGATAGGCGTCGCCGTTGACGCCGGCGATGGGTTTGTACCGCTTGCCCCACTCGACGCCGTCGAAGAACATTCTGCCGTCGTTATCCGACATCTGACTCCGAACGGTCTGGTTGCCTTTGTAGGAGTCGTTTGCCTGGGTCATTGCGATGCCCGCGTTGGTGTTGGACCGATCCATACGGGTGACGAACACATTGTTGGGACCGGCGATGGACCACTGCTGATACTCGATGCCGTCGCCGATGGTTTCCCATGCGAAGGCGGTATTTGATAGGAGCAGAAGCGCCGATATTGTGAGGAATTTTTTCATCTGTTTCTCTCCGTTGTAGGCTTTAGGGGTTAGCCTGCCGCGCCTTGGCGCGGATGAATTGCGCCTTGCGGCGCGTGAATTGTCGCTCCGCGACATGAATTGCCTTTAGGCGTGAATCGCGTCCGAGGCGCATGGCGGTGCCGCCTACGGCGGCGGATTATAAAACCGACACTGTAATGCGGAGCGGCTGAATCCGTCGGTTTCGCCGATACATTCCCCTATTTAATTACCTGTCACGATTACTCTTTCCCCGTCAACGGTGCTCATGGTTCCGGCGATTGTCACTTCGTCGCCCACCCTGAGAATGCCCGCGGGTGTGACTTTGATGCCGAAGCCGTCCTTGGCGACGTAGGCGCAGTCGGAGAAGGCGGCGGTGACGGTGCAGTTTTCAATCATCACCGGGCTGCCGTCGGGCAGATTCTTTGCTTCGGTGACGCTTACCGGCGGCACGCCGTAGCGGTAGGGTCCGATATTGAACACGTCGCCGCCGAAGTTGTCGTCGTTGTAGGCCCGGACGTGGATGTACCGCTGTTCCGAGGACAGGGGCAGGTTGAGGGTCAGTGACTCGGTGTTCCAGACCTGCTCGGTGTCGTCGAAGGCGTGGATCGGTGAGTTGTTCACCAGCACTCTGTAATAGGCCACCGTTCCGGTGCCGTAGGGAGTGAGGGCCGTGAGTGTCACCGCCGGGTCGGACACGTTGCCCGGGGCGGTGTAGGAAATCGTATCGTCGCAGGGGGCGGCAGCCAAGGTGAGTCCGTTGACGTTGGAGGACTTGGCGCTCACCATATTGCCGGCTCCGGCTCCCAATTTTCGGGTGTAGCGGGTGTTGGGTGTGAGGCCGCCCTCGGTGATATATTTTTCCGCCCATCTGACACTTGTCATGAGCTCGTTATTGCTCGTGTCGTACAGGAAATACTTGGTGGCGTTGTCGGAGTTGTGGACAAAGCTCCAAGTGATGGAGGTGGGCGAGTAGGAATAGTATTCGAGAGTTGTGGGGGCGTCGGGAATCCGCTCGTCGAAGGTTATGTCGTCGAAGTAGATGTCGGCGCCGGTTTTAAGGGTGCCGTTGCCGATGTAAACCTGTCTGAAGGCGCAGAGAGCGGCTTCCGGGACGGTTCTCGTGGCCACCGGAGTGTAGTCAACCATAAAGGTGAGTCTGCCGCCGGGGAGAATCTCAGCCTCCAGCCGGTGCCAGCCCGCTTTTCTGGCGCTGAGGGGCACGTATTCCGTGTCGCCGCCGGTTACGGAGATCTCGGCGCAGTATTTGCCGGACACGGAGGAGTGGATCCCCAGACCCAGGAAGAGGCCCGTGGAGCCGCCCGACATGACGCCCCGAATACGCACGATACCCTGAACGGAGCTGTCGCCGCTGTCAAGGAAGAATGCGCCGAATCTGCCGGTGCGGTATCCGCCGCCGCCGAAGATTGTGTTCATGAAGGGAGCCGTGTTGGGAGCGGCGTAGATTGAGTTGGCGCCGGGGAGAAGTCCGTTGTTTTGGGCGGAGCTGAGGGTGCCCCGAACCACGGTCCAGGCGGAGGTGTTCTCGAAGCCCTCAAGGAAGTCGCTGGAGTAGCAGCGGAGCTTAAGAGCCTCGGACTTGGCGGAGTTGTTCCCCTGGGCGTCGAAGGCGGAGACGTAGTAGGTGCCGGTGACGGTGGGGGAGACGCTGTTGTCGGTGTATATCCTGGTGTCGTTGGGACCGAGGGTTGCCACCTGCTTGGAGCCCTTGAAAACTTTGTAGCCCGCCATGGCGGTGTCGTCGGTTGAGGGATCCCAGGTGATGGTGAGGGAGCTGATTGTGGCCGTCTCAAGTCTCACGTTTTGGGGCACCGTGGGAGGAGTTCTGTCCAAGTGGGTGGACATGGTGACCGCGGTACACTTGGAGGATTCGTTTCCGGCGAAGTCAACGGCGGAAACCCGGTAGGAATAGGAGGTTTCGTTGGCGAGACCCTTGTCGGTGAACTCCGTTGTCTCCGAGGTGCCCACCTGGGCGGTGCCTCTGAAAATCTTGTAGTACTTCACGCCGTAGTTGTCGGTGGAAGCGGTCCAGGACATGGTGATGGTGGTGCCGGTTACGGATTGCTGAGCCAGGTTCTTCGGCACGGAGGGTTTGGTGGTGTCTTTCGCGCCGCCGGAGAGGTAGTTTCCGGAGACCCAGCCGGTGACGCCTTTGTCGAACTTAACTTCCCACCAATATATTCCGCCGCTCAAAATGCCGTTCATTTCGTGGTCGGTGATATAGCCGGCTTCGTTGGAGGATGCGGTGGTTATTGTGGGGTTGTTGGTGCCGGGGCCTCTGCGGATGTTGAGAGATGAGGCGGTAATCGTGACTCTCTGGCAGTGGCTGAATACAGGCGACATTTCCTTGGGCAGGATGTTATACATTATAAGGGAGTTGGCAACGGCTCTCTCGCTGCCGTCGGAGGGGCGGTTGCGGACGGTGCCGTTGGTGACCATGGTGGAGGAGCCGCCGCCGTCGAGACAGACCGCGTCGGTGGCGCCCAAAGTGTCTCTGCAGAATCTGCCCATTTCCGGACCGGTCATACCGATGGAGACGCCGCTGCGGCGTCCGTCGCAGACCATGAAGAACACGTAGCGGTCGTTGTAGGCCACTACGGTGCGGGGGTGCCGGTCCGTGAGAACCTCAAGAACCGGAGTTACGAGGTTTCCGTTTTCCAGAACCGTTTCCCAACCGGTTATGGCCGCCAGGGTGTTGGCGGGGAGATGAACCTGGGTTGTGTGGTCCAGGAGGCAGGACCAGGCGGCGGTGGAGAGGGTGATGGTGTCGCCCACCTTGGCTTTGGCGGTGAGTTCGGATACCGCGGTTCCCTTGGCGGTGACAACCACGCAGTCGAAGGGAATGATTGTGTTGCCGCCGGGGTTGAAGGATACCACTTTGCCGTCGGCCATGCCGATGATGTTGGGCTTGCCGAGCCGCACCACCATGTCGGTGACGCCGGAGTCGGAGGGGGTACGCAGACCGTATTTGGCGTTGTAGAGAACCCGGTTGCCGTCCACTGCGGGCACGTTCACGTCGAGAACGCCCACGGAGGTTCTGTCGGCGAAGCGGAGGTTCATTCCGGAGTTCTTCACAGGGGATGATGTGTGGAGAGCCTGTCTGTCGGCGGTCCAGTAGAAACCGCCCCAAATGGCGTCGTCGTGGCCGATGGAGGTGGTGAAGTGGCCGTCGTTGATGCGGATGCCCCGGCTGGTGCCGCCGGAGAGGTAGCAGTCGCCGTTGACGCCGGCGATGACGTGGTACCGCTTGCCCCACTCGGTGCCGTCGTAGAAGATTCTTCCCTCATTATCGGACATCTGGCTCCGGACGGTTTGGTTGCCCTTGTAGGCGTCCTTTGCCTGGGTCATGGCGATGCCGGTGTTTGTGTTCAGTCTGTCCATTCTGGTGGCGAACACGTTGTTGGGACCTTCTATCGTCCAGGATTGATACTCGATGCCGTCGCCGATGGTCTCCCAGGCGAATGCCGGGGCGGCCAAGAGCAGTATTAATGCCGATAACTTAAGATATGATTTCATTCTTCTCTCCGTATTGTCAGAAATAGGGGTCAGGTGTCAGGGGTCTGGGGTCAGGGAATGTGCCGGCAAAGCCGGCGGATTCCACCAATCCGCATTGCAAGGTTAGTCTTATAATTCGTTGCCGTAGGCAACACCGTTTGACTAATCACTAACCGCTAATCACTAATCGCTTGTTACTATTACTCTCTCGCCGTCAACCGTGCCGATGGTTCCGGCGATTGACGTTACGTCGCCTACCCGAAGCACGCCCGCGGGTGTGACTTTGATTCCGAAGCCGTCTTTTTCGATGTAGGCGCAGTCGGCGAACACCGCGGTGACGGTGCAGTTCTCAATCATAACGAGGCTGCCGTCGGCCAGGTTTTTGGCCTCAACGACGCTGATCGGCGGCACGCCGTAGGTGTAGGGTCCTATGTTCATGACCTCGCCGCCAAGGTTGTCCATATTGTACGCTCTCACATGGATGTAGCGGGGCATTACGGACAGGGGCAGCTGACAGGTATAGGAGGCGCTGTCCCACCGGGTTTCGGTGCCGTCAAACTCGTGCATGGGCAACGTGTCAACGCAGACTCTGTAATAGGACACGGTGCCGGCGCCGTAGGGAATAAGCGAGGTGAGCGTCACCGCCGGGTCGGATACGTTGCCCGGAGCGGTATAGGAAATCGTGTCGTCGCAGGGCGTCACTGCGGCGGTGCAGCCGCCGCCGGAGTAGGACACGGAACTTGTCATGTTGCCAAGGGCGGCGGTGGCCTTGCGGGTATATCTGGTGTTGGGCGTGAGTCCGGTTTCCGTCACGGCTTTGGTGAGCCACATGCCGCTTTCGGCCACCGGGGTGGAGCCGTCGTAAATCATATACTTCACCGCGTTGTCGCCGGCGTGGGTGAAACTCCAGGTTATGGAGTCGGGTGTGGCGGAGGCCACGTTGATGCTCGTGGGGGCGTCGGGAGTCCGCTCGTCGAAAGTTATATCGTCGATGTAGAGGGTGCCGCCGCTGACCGCCGCGTTGTCGCCGATGTAGAGTTGTTTGAAGGCGCAGAGCGCAGCCGCTTCCGATGTTCTCTCGGTTTTCTTTACGTTGTCGAAGAAGAATACGAGTCTGCCGCCGGGGAGAATCTCAATCTCCAGATGGTGCCAGCCGGAAGAGCGGCCCTTGAGTGTGAAGTACTCGGCTTCGCCGTCGACGGGGGATATGATTCCGCAATAGTCCAATACGTCGGTCCTGGCCGCGACGCCCAAAGTGAGCAGGTCTTCGCCGGTTTCGCTTACGCCTTTGAGGGAAAGGGGAATTTGGGTGCCCACGTTGCCGGCGTCGTAGAACCACACGCCGAATCTGCCGGTGCGGTAGCCCAGACCCAGAAGGGCGTTCATGTAGGGAGTCTCGGTGGAGGACACGTAGACGGAGTTGTCGCCCTCCAAAGCGCCGTGGTTTTTGGAGGTGGAGAGGGTGGCTCTGTCAACGGTCCACTTGTCGGTGTTGGGGAAGCCCTCGGAGAAGTCCGTCTTGTAGCAGCGCAGTTTCAGAGCCGCGGACTTGGCGGAGGTGTTGTTCTGGGCGTCGAAGGCGGAGACGTAGTAGCTGTATGTGACTGTGGGAGAGAGTCCCGTGTCGGTGTAGTTTCTCGATGTCGCGCCCACGGTGGCCAAAAGTTTGGAGCCCCGGTAGACTTTGTAGCCGGTGACGGCGGTGTCGTCGGTGGAGGCGTCCCAGGTAAAGCTGAGGGATGTGCCGGTGGCGGTCTCAAGGCGCAGATTTTCCGGCACGGAGGGGGGAGTCTCGTCGAAGTGGGTGGCCATGGTTACGGCGGCGCACTTGGCGGATTCGTTTCCGGCGAAGTCAACGGCGCTGACCCGGTAGGAGTAGGAGGTGTCCTGAGCCAGGTTTCTGTCGGTGTATTCCGTTCCCTCGGCGCTTCCGATGAGGGTGTTGTTTCTGTAAATATTGTAGTGGCCCATATAGCCGGAGTTATCGGAGGAGGCGTTCCAACCCAGGGTGATGGTGGTGCCGGTGACGGCTTTCTGCTTGAGGCCCGTGGGCACGGAGGGAGGAGTTGTGTCCTTGGCGCCGGGGGTCAGGTAGTTGCTCGCCACCCAGCCGATGAGGCCGCCGTCGAACTTCACTTCCCACCAATAGTTGCTTCCGTTTTTGATGCCGCCCAGACTGTGGTTGGTGACGTAGCCGCCGGTGCCGGAGGATACGGTGTTGATGGCGGGATTGTGGGTGCCGGGACCTCTGCGGACGCTCAGTGACGAGGCGTTGGAGGTGACTCTCTGGCAGGGAGAGAGGGCTGTCGATTGGTCTTTGGGCTGAATGTTGTACATTATGAGGGCGTTTGCAACCGCTCTTTCGCTGCCGTCGGAGGGCTTGTTGCGGACGGTGCCGTTGGTGACCATTGTGGAGGAGCCGCCGCCGTCCAGGCAGATGCCGTTGGTGGCGCCGAGAACGTCCTTGAGGAAGTTGCCCATCTCACGGCCCGTCATACCGATTGAGGAAGTGCGGCGTCCGTCGCAAACCATGAAGAATATGTAGCGGTCGTTGTAGCCCACGGCGGTGCGGGGGTGGCGCTCATGGAGAGCCGGGAAGTTGTCGTAGGGCATAACGACACCGTTTTCCAAAACCGTTTCCAAACCGGATATGGCGGCCAGCGTGTTGGCCGGCAGGTTCACTCTCGTTGTGTGATTGGAGGTGCAGGAGTAGGCGGAAGAGGTAATCGTAACCGTATCTCCCACTTTGGCTTTGGCCCGCATTTCCGTGGCAGCGTTTCCCTTGGCGGTGATGACGCAGCAGTCGAAGGGGATGACGGTGTTGCCGCCGGGGGTGATTGAGCGGACTATGCCCGTGACGGCGCCGATGATGTTGGGCTTGCCCAGATAGACAAGCATATCCGTGGCGGCGGAGTCGGAGGGCGACCGGAGTCCGTACTTGGCGTTGTACATCGTGTAGGCGTTGTCCTCCGCGGAGGCGTTCACGTCGGTGACGTCAACCACGGAGTTGTCGGCGTACTTCAGGAGTATGGTGGTGTTTTTGATGTAGGAGGCGCTTTGGAGGGCCTGCCTTGCGGCGGTCCAGTAGAAACCGCCCCAAATGGTGTCGTCGTGACCCATGGACACGGTGAGATGGCCGTCGTTGATTCTGATGCCCCGGCTCTTGCCGCCGGAGAGGTAGAAGTCGCCGTTGACGCCGGCAACCGGTTTATACCGCTTGCCCCATTCGGTGCCGTCGTAGAAAATTCTGCCGTCGTTGTCGCTCATCTGGCTCCGGACGGTCTGATTGCCTTTGTAGGCGTCCTTTGCCTGAGTCATGGCTATGGAGGCGTTGGGGTTGGTTCTGTCCATTCTGGTGGCGAAGACGTTGTTGGGGCCGTCTATGGTCCAGGCCTGATATTCGATGCCGTCGCCGATTGTCTCCCAGCAGAAGGCGGGAGCGGCCAGAAGCAGCAGAAGAGCGGATACTTTGAGCAATCTTTTCATGATTATTTCACCTTGTTCGATTCGTTGCCGGCGTAGTCAACGGCGGAGACGGAATAGACGTCGCCGTCGGTGGTTATGCCCACGAAGCTCGTTCTCTTTGTGGTTCGGGAGAGAACCCCGTTTTTGTAAATATTGTAGTGGGAGACGCCGTAGTCGTCCTCGGAGGCCTCCCAAGCGTAAACAACGTAGATTTTGCCGGATTCCGTCTTGCGGAAGTTTCCGGGATCCGTGGGCGGCTCGTTGTCCGGGTCGCCGCCGATGAGGGCGTCCTCGGTAATCCAGCCCGTGACGTTGTAGTAGAAATTCACTTGGCTCCAATAGTGATTGCCGGCTTTGATTCCGCAAAGCTTGTGGGGCGTGACTCTGCCGATGGCGCCCTTGTTTACGGTGGTTATAACCGGATAGCTCTTTCCGGGGCCCGTGCGGATGTTGTACTCGTCGTCCTTTACCTCCACCTTTTGGCAGGGGAGGAAAGCGTCGGACCGTTCCTCGGGAAGCGTGTTGTACATCACAAAGCCGTTGGCCACCGCCCGCTGCTTGCCGTCGGAGGGCTTGTTCCGGAGGGTGCCGTTTGTAATCATTGTGGAGGAGCCGCCGCCGTCCATGTTCACGGCGAAGTCCGCGTTAAGCTCGTCCCGGCAGAACTCGCCCAGCTCAACGCCTGTCATGCCGATGGATACCCCCTTCCGTCTGCCGTCGCAGACCATGAAGTAGAGGTAGTCGTCGTTGTAGGCGAGGACGGTTCTGGGGTGCCGGTCCGTCATGAGCTCGATGCCCTCGTTGGCGATGACGCCGCCGTCTTGGAGTACTATCTGACTGCCGATGAGGGACTCGGAGAGGCCGGCGAACTTCTCCTCGGGAATATCGATGTCGTTAAGCTTTGCTTTTATGACGGTTTTAATCTTGACTTTTGTTCCGGTTTTAAGGTTTTCCGCCAGCTCCTTGGCGATATCGCCGTTGGCCGCCACCACGCAGCGGTCGAAGGGGATAACCGTTTCCTCCTCGCCTTTGCCCAGGGACACAACGTCGCCTGAGGTAGTGCCCACCAGCCAGGGACCGCCCGGGTCGATGACCGCCACCGTGTCCGCCGCCGGAGCGCTCAGGCCGTACTTATAATTGTAGATGGCGGCGCCGTTTTCCGGGAGGTCGCTGTTTACCGCGCTTATGTCGAAACTCTTTCCGGAGGGGCAGATGAGGGTGACGGAGGAAGATCGCACTGCGGAACCGCTGATGAACATGTCGCCGCCGAAGGTGGCGTAGAAACCGCCCCAGATGGATTGGTCGTCCAGCATGGGGTACGCCATGTAGCCGTCCGCCACACGTAGAGTCCGGGAGGCGCCGCCTCCCAGATAGAAGTCGCCGTTTACGCCCACAACCGGCTTCAGGCGTTTGCCCCAGTCCTTGCCGTCGAAGAGCACTTTGCCGTCGTAGAGGTCAAGCTGGTCGCCGATTGTTTGGTTTCCCTTCCGCCGGTCGTTTGCGGTCATAATCGTCATGCCCGCGTTGGGGTTATGGCGATACATTCGGGACACGAACACGTTGTTGGGACCCGGCAGGGTGTATTCCCGGTATTCGATGCCCTCACCGACGGTTTCCCAAGCGAAGACAGGGGAAGAGAGAAGAATTAATAAGGGGATAAGATATTTTTTCAAAAGATTTTTCTCCGAAATTTTCTACTATACATATTATAATACTAACCGTGGAAATCGTAAAGAGGAATTTAACGGGAATTTTAATTAAATCGGGGTTTGGGAAAGGGAATCAAATACAATCAAAAACAAATTTGCCTTTTTTGCGGATTTGTTGTATAATATCGCCTTGTGGAGTGTATCACTGATGTTTGAGAATCTTACCGACAAATTACAGAATGTTTTCAAGAAGCTCAGAGGACAGGGCAGCCTGTCCGAGGATCAGGTTAATGAGGCACTCCGGGAGATTCGTCTTGTGCTTTTGGAGGCGGACGTAAACTTCAAGGTCGTAAAAGACTTTGTGAACTCCGTCAAAGAAAAAGCGATCGGTACGGACGTCTTAACGGGTCTCAATCCCGCCCAACAGGTCGTTAAAATCGTAAACGACCAACTCGTATCTCTGCTGGGTGGGGAAAACGTGAAACTCAAGACGGCCGCGAAGCCTCCCACCGTCATTATGATGGCGGGTTTGCAGGGCGCCGGCAAGACGACTCACGCGGCTAAACTCGCGTACCTTCTCAAAAAGCAAGGCAAAAAACCCCTCTTGGTAGCCGGCGACGTATATCGACCCGCGGCCATCAAGCAGTTGCGAACGCTTGCGGAGCAGGTCGGAGTTGACGCCTTTGACATCGGAGATAAGCAGGACGCGGTGGCCGTCGCCAAAGCCGCCGTGAACTACTCCGCCACTCGGAATTACGATTACATAATTATCGATACGGCGGGACGTCTGCAAATCGACGAGAAGATGATGGACGAACTTCGGCGGCTACGCACATCCATAGATATCACCGAAGTCCTTCTTGTCGTAGATGCAATGACGGGTCAGGAAGCGGTAAACGTCGCGAAGACCTTTAACGAGATTCTTGACATCGACGGTGTCGTAATGACCAAAATGGACGGCGACGCGCGAGGCGGCGCGGCGCTATCCGTCAAGTCGGTTACCGGCAAGCCGATAAAGTTTATCGGAACCAGCGAGAAGGTCGACGGGTTGGAGCCCTTCCACCCGGACAGAATGGCCTCCCGCATCCTCGGTATGGGCGACGTGCTCACCCTTATCGAAAAGGCCCAGGCCACCGTTGACGAGAAAGAGGCGGAGGACATGGAGCGCAAGCTCCGGGAAAACCGCTTCGACCTCAACGATTTCCTCAACCAGATGAGGCAAATGAAGAAGATGGGGCCCCTGGATCAGCTCATTAAGCTCATTCCGGGCATGGGAAACATCAAAGAGCTCACGGACGCGAAAATCGACACAAACGAGTTTAAGCACGTGGAAGCCATTTTGTGTTCCATGACCAAAGAGGAGCGGGCGGATCCCTCGATACTGAACGCCTCACGGCGGCGCAGAATCGCGGCGGGCAGCGGTACCGACGTGTCGGACGTAAACAGACTCATGACGCAGTTTTACAACATGCGTAAGATGATCAAAATGATAACCGGCGGACTCGACGACCCCAAAAAGCGGAGAAAAATGCCCCGCATGCCGAGAATGCCCTTTTAACCGTTAAAAACCGTATATCATTCGGAGGAATTACATGGTAAAAATCAGACTCAGAAGAATGGGCGCCAAGAAAAAACCGTTCTACAGAATCGTTGTGGCGGACAGCAGAACCGCCCGCAACGGCCGCTTCATCGAGATTCTCGGAACCTACGATCCCAACCAGGATCCCGGCGAGATTAAGCTCAACGTTGAGAGAGCCCAATATTGGCTCGACTGCGGCGCTCAGCCCAGCGACACCGGCAGAGCTCTGCTCAAGAAGTCCGGCCTTCTCGGCGGCGTTACCCCCGCGGCCGCGGAATAATTCGGAGCTTACGATTTGAAGAAGTTACTTGAAGTTCTCGTTTGCTCTCTCGTCGACGACCCCGAAGCCGTAAAAATCGGGCAGGTTGACGAGGAAGCCGAAACCGTCTACACCATTTCCGTGGCGCAGGACGACATGGGCAAGGTTATCGGAAAGCAGGGCAAAATCGCCAACGCCATCCGCACCCTTGTCAAAGCGGCGGCGACAAAGAGCAAAACGAACGTTTACGTAAAGATACTGGACAACGACTGAATCCATGGATTACGTTACCGTCGGACGTGTGGTCGCGGCCCACGGCATTAAGGGCGAGGTAAAAATTCTCGTTACCACCGACTTTCCGGAGAGATTCGACGCCGGCAATACGGTGAGAGTCAAAACGGAAAAAGAGGTGGCGGAACGGAAAATTACCGCCAGCCGAGAGTCGAAGGGCTGTATAATAGCCAAACTCTCCGGCATCGACACCCGAAACGACGCGGAGGACCTGCGGGGAGCGGAGATAGTAATCACCGAAAATGAGTTGGGTGATCTCGGCGAAGACCGGTTCTATCTCTTCGACCTCATGGGCATGACCGTCACCGGCATCGACGGCAGAGACTTCGGAACGATTACCGAGGTTCTGCAGGGCGGAGCCAACGACGTGTACGTAACCGACAAAGGAGTTCTCGTTCCGGCGCTGAAGGCGATTGTGAAAAAGGTTGACGTCGCGAACAAAGCCATGACAATCGACCCGCCGGAGGGATTGCCGGGAGCGTGATATGAGAATAGACGTTCTTACGGTTTTCCCGGAAATGATCGAGAACTTCGCCGGCACGGGAGTTGTGGGCAGAGCCAGACAAAGAGGCTTGCTCGCCATCGAGGGAGTCGATCTTCGAAACTACACCCACGACAACCACCGCACCACCGACGACGCCCCCTTCGGAGGCGGACCGGGAATGGTGATGAAGTGCGAGCCGGTGTTCGAGGCCGTTGAGGCCCTCTCCAAAAAGAGTCCCACCGGCAGACCGAGAGTCATCCTCATGACTCCCCAGGGCAGGAAGTTCAACCAAAAAATCGCGGAAGAACTTGCCGCTTGCGAGCACATTATTCTCGTTTGCGGACGTTATGAGGGATTTGACGAGCGGATTCGCCTCCACCTGGCGGACGACGAGATTTCCGTAGGGGATTTCGTATTAAGCGGCGGAGAGCTGGCGGCGTCGGTTATAGCCGACGCGGTGGCGAGGCTTGTTCCCGGAGTTTTGGGGGACGCGGACTCGCCGGAGTCGGAGTCCTTTTCAAGCGGGCTGTTGGAGTATCCCCAATACACCCGCCCCGCGGATTTCCGCGGACATACGGTTCCGGAAGTGCTGCTTTCGGGCCACCACGAAAATATCGAAAAATGGAGACACAGCCAGTCGCTCAAACGAACTTACGAGCGCAGGCCGGATCTCCTTAAAGACTATCCTCTCACGAAAGAGGATAAGCGAATACTCAAAACATTGACCGACAAACAAGGTTGATAGGAGGATATTTCAGTGAATCTTATTGAACAGATCGAGTTCGAACAGATGAGAACAGACACCCCGGATTTCGCTCCGGGCGATACCGTTCGCGTGCATACAAGAGTTGTCGAAGGCGGTAAAGAGAGAATCCAGGTTTTCGAAGGCACAGTTATCTCCAAGAGAAACGCCGGCCTCCGCTCCTCGTTCACCGTGCGGAAGATTTCCCACGCCGTGGGCGTTGAGAGAACCTTCATGCTCCACTCCCCCAGAGTGGCTCAGATCGAAGTCACCCGCAGAGGCGCCGTCCGCCGCTCCAAGCTTTACTACCTCAGAAGCAGAGTGGGTAAGGCCACCAGAATCAAAGAGCGCAGAGTCAACTGATGCGGTTTACCGAGAAATTAGCCAATCTTTCCGTACCCCAAGTAATTTGCATAGCCGCCATCCTTTTGGTTGTCCGCTTCGCCCTCACCTGGGGTAAGGAGAAAGAGGAAATTTCTCCCGCGGCCAAGAGTATTGCCGAGACCGCGGAGTCTTTGGCCGTCGCGCTTCTCTTGGTTTTTATCATAATCAAGCCCTACATCGTTCAGGCCTTCTACATCCCTTCGCCCTCCATGCACATGACCCTTTTGGAGAACGATCAGCTTATAGCCAATAAGTTCATCTACTTCTTCAAGGAGCCCCGGAGAGGCGACATCGTGGTGTTCAAGGCGCCGCCGGAGGCCAGCGAGAACGGTGTTGAGGTTGATTTCATCAAGCGGGTTATCGGAGTTCCCGGTGATAAGGTCCGTATCACGGCGGGTTACGTAGCCGCCGGAGAGATGGTATTCAACCATCGGGATCTCCATTACGCCCTGGGCGTCACCGACAACTTCTCCAAAATCAAGATTAAAAAAGACGGCGTCTATATCGACAACGTCAAGGTTGACGAGAAGCGGCTTCGGGACTCCCTGAACGTGGGCAAAGAGAAGTTCGAGTTCGTTCCCGGTCAGGTGTACCTCAACGGAAAGATTTTGGACGAACCCTACATCGCGGAAGACTGCGACATGCCCTATCCCATGCCCGATACCCCCGAAAAGTGGCTCACCGAGGACGGCAAGGGCAACACAGAAGTCCTTATTCCCCCGGAAAGACTCCTCGTCATGGGCGACAACCGGAACAATTCCAACGACGCCAGATTTTGGGGACTCCTGGAGAGGGACCGCATAGAGGGCAAGGCAATGGTTAAGTTCTGGCCCATAACCCGCATAGGACTCATTAAATAAATTCGAATAATCTCATCCCGGCGGATGAGATTATTCTTTATAAGTAAGAGGAAAGAGCCGCACCGCCGAAAAGGGGCGTTACTCGGCCTTTGATATGGATACCTTACATTACGAAAAAAATATGCGCGAACAGGGATATACCGTCATCGCGGGCATCGACGAAGCCGGCCGAGGGCCCTTGGCGGGTCCGGTGGTTGCCGCCTGCGTGGTGATTCCGGAGGGTTTCGAGCCGGGGATTATCACCGATTCCAAGAAACTGACGGAAAAGCGCAGAGAAGAGTGCTTTTCGCGTATAACCGCCGAGTGCGCCGTGGGTGTGGGCATAGTGGGCCCGGATGTGATAGACGAGATAAACATTCTGCAAGCCACCTACAAGGCCATGCGGACCGCGGCGGAGGACTGTCCCGCGCGGCCGGATTTTCTGCTTATCGACGGCAATCCGGCGGCGGATATGGGCATTCCCGCCATGTCAATCGTGAAGGGGGACGCCAAATCCCTCAGTATCGGCGCGGCTTCGATTATCGCCAAGGTGACCAGAGACAGAATCATGACGGAGGCGGACAGGGAGTATCCGGAGTACGGTTTCGCGAAACACAAAGGCTACGGCACCGCGGTCCATTTGCGGGCGCTGGAGCGGTACGGAGCCTGTCCCATACACAGAAGGTCTTTCGCTCCCGTGAGAGAGGTGACGCTTCAATGCAGACTGACAGAGTTGCGGTAGGCCGTGAGGCGGAGCGCCACGCGGCGGACGAGCTTCGGGTTCGGGGCTACGAGATTGTGGAGCGGAACTACACCTGCCGGGGCGGCGAGATAGACATCATCGCCCGCAAAGGTGACACAATGGTGTTTGCGGAGGTGAAAGCCCGCTCAACGGACGAGTTCGGCACCGCGGAGGAAGCGGTGGATGAGCGTAAACGGCGGCGGATAATAAAAGCCGCGGAGAAATATTTGGCCACCCATGACACCGGCTGCGAGAACTTCCGCTTTGACGTGATTGTCGCGGACATTTGCGACGGGCGCTACGACATCAGGGAAATCATAGAGGACGCTTTTTATGAATCTTAGAGAGCAAATCGGAGACAAACTGAAGGCGGCGAGAGAGTCGCTGAACATATCGATTGAGGAAGCGGCGGCGGCGGCGGGGCTTGACGTCAATACCGTCCGGGCGCTGGAAGAGGGGGACTTTTCCGGTTTCAAAAACAAGGTCTACGGCAGAGCCTATCTGCGGGACTACGCCAACTTCCTGAAGGCGGAGGCGGAGCCTCTTATCGCCCTGTACGAGAAATCCCTGCCCAAACCGGAGCCGGAGCCGGAAACCGGGAACACACCCGGCGAGAAAACCTGCCTCTGGGTGGTTATTGTTCTCATCGCGATTATACTCATTATCACTTTCCTGTTCCGAACGCCTCGGAAAGAGACTCCCATGCCCTTCGAGCCCAAGGTGGAGAAGCCGGCCCCCAAGCCGGAACCGAAACCCGAACCGGAGGTGAAGCCGGAAGTTAAGGTCATGACCCTCACGGTGACGGCCAAGGCGGATGTGTATTACAAACTCCGCACTCCCGAAAACGGGGAAAAGGCCGGGCTTTTGAAGGCCGGCGAGAGCGTGAAGACGGAGTCCCCCACCAAGATTTACATCAAGCTTTCCGATCCGGCCAAGGCGGCTCTCACCCTGAACGGAGCGGCAAAATCCCTCGCGACACCCGAAAAAGTGTTCTTGGCGGAGAATTTATTTAAATAATTTTCGTTTTTTTTCGGATATATTATTGATTTTTTCCGTATTTCCGGTATAATATTACTGATATCTTTTAAAGGAGGCTTACAATGAAAAAAGCTCTTACTCTCGCGGTTGCCATCCTCGCTATGGCTTCCTCTCTCTACGCTGCCGATGTTTCTCTCTTCGGCCCCACGGGTCTCGGTATGACCCCCACCGATAACGTTGCCGAAAAGGGCGAGCTCGCTCTCGGCGCTACCTACGTTGACACCGGTAACCAGGGTTTCTTGGGTAACACCCACGCTTGGTCCGCCAGCGCCAACTACGGTCTCATCAACAACCTGGAAGTAGGCGTGAACTACTTCGACTTCCACAGCTCCATCTGGGGCGGTGAAGATGACTTCATGTTCAACGCCAAGTATCGCATCTTCAACGAAGACAAGTACGGCTTCGGCCTCGCCGTCGGTGTTGTCGACATCACTGCCGAATATGCCAAGAATCCTTCCTTCTACGCTGTTGCCGGTAAGACCTTCGGCGGCAACGTCCGCGCCACTGTCGGTTTCGGCTCCAAGATTTACAAGGGCCTCTTCATCGGTGTCGATTGGAACGCTACCGAGAAGTTTGATGTCTTCGCCGAGTACATTAACGAGTACATCGGCGGCGGCGACGACGCTTTCAACCTGGGCGTTGGTTACAAGTTCGGCAAGCTCGGCGTTAAGGCCGGTCTCATGGACATGGATGACCTCTTCGTGGGCGTCAACTACAACCTGACCCTCTTCTGATTTTAATCGGATAAAAAAATCGCCTCCCTCGGGGGGCGATTTGTTTTTTCGCTTTGCGAAAAAAATGATATACCGCTTCGCGGCATGATATACGCCCTTGCGGGCGCATGATATATCGCTTCGCGATATGATATGCGCTTCGCTTCGCTGGCGCATTCAGGTGTCCGCCTTTGGCGGACGATTATACAACTTACTTTGCGGTGTTTGTTTTATAATCCGTTGCCGTAGGCAACACCGGAATGCGTCGCAAGACGCATATCATGTGCCGAAAGGCACATATCATGTTGCGAAAGCAACATATCATGGCGAACGTAGTGAGGCATATCATTCGCGTTCGCCGTAGGCGGCGCGACTATGCTCACCTTTTTGCTTTAATCCCCCGACTGTGGTATAATCTACCCATGAAATACCTCATTCCCGTCTTTATACTGCTCGCGTCATCTCTCGCCGCTTTCGGTGAGGGGAACGATGTCATAGGCGTGCTCACGGA
>JAGDDM010000139.1 GCA_017958015.1 Abditibacteriota bacterium
ATAAAGGGTCTTACGATTTTCTATCCCGAGCAGAGCCCGGACCCGGAAAAAGTGGTTGCCTACCCTTGGACCGTTCGGGGCGAGGGCGACAACATCAACATCGAAGACGTGCTGATGATTAACCCCTACAAGGCGGTTGACTTCGGCACCAAGCCCTGCGGCAGACATCTTGTCCGCAACCTCTTCGGCAGCGCCCTCAAAACCGGCATCTTCATCGACAAGTGCTACGATGTGGGCAGGCTGGAAAACATCCACTTCTGGCCTTTCTGGACGGAAAAGATGATGAAACGCACCGAAAAGGACGCCACCGCTTTCATCTTCGGCAGAACCGACTGGGAATACGTCACCGGATGCTTCTCCATCTTCTATCATGTGGGCATCGAGTTCGGCGACTTCGGCAGCGGACCCGGCAACGTTGTCATGACAAACAGCGGCTCCGACATTTGCGACACCGCCGTCCTCGTGAACAATGTTCAGGGCCACGCCGGCGCGGCTTTCACTAACTGTCAGTTTATGGGCACCGTGAAAGTCAGCCCAACCAACGACGGCCCCGTAAAGTTCGTAAACTGCGGCTTCTGGGGCACCGGCGAGTACAAAACCGCTTCCGCCGCTCTCTTGCGGGGTAAAGGCAATACGGTATTCAACGCCTGCCACTTCACCAACTGGGATTTCGCTGAAATAAAGGCCTACGCCATCGACATCGACGGCGGCGGACTCACCGTCACCGGCTGCGACTTCATGGACAAAGACAAAAACCACATCAAAGTGGGCAAAAACACCGACTCCGCCATTATCACCTCCAACCGCTTCAGAGGCGGCGAAAAGGTATCCGTCGCCGACGGCGTAGAAGTGCAAAAAGGCTTCAACACAAATAAATAATCGTACGAAAAATAAATCCCCCCGCTCGATACAAGAGCCGGGGGCCTTTATTATATTTACTTATTGGGAAATCACGTCGCCGGCGGTTCTCGCCAGGATGCCCTCGGGAATGGCTATGCCGGTAACGGTGACGTAGCCGCCCACTCTTGCGCCGGTGGGCGCGGGAACGGAAATATTAACAGTCCGCTTACCGTTGTCGATTTCAAGGCTTCCCACAGCCACCTTTGTGACCTTGCCCCAGACTCTCACAAGCACGTTTTCGGGAGTGAAACTCGAATAGTAACCCAGCGCCCGCAAAGGTTCGCCCGCCGCCGCCGTCAGAGAGTCGACTTTCACGTATCTTCCCCCGCTGTCGGAGCAGAGAGTACCGTTGAAAGTGAGTCTGTCGCCCTCGTTTACGGTTTCGTCGGTCACAAGCCGCAGACCGCCCAGTCTGTTCGGAGCGGAAGCGTAGACATCGCCGCCCGCTTTGCCGACGGCGACTATTTCGCCGGTCCAGGCTATGGGAGTACCGTCGGCGCAAGCGTCAACCTCCGCGAGAGTAGATACTTCTTTACCGTCAACGGCTGTTGTGGCGGTGACGGTGAAATCCCGCAAGGCGGCAATGCTTCCCACCGGGTTGTTCTTGGCGTAGGTGTAGACGTCCACGGTGTCGCCGGCCCTCATCTCAAGAGCGAAACTGTCGGAGCAGACGCAGTCGCTGACGTCGGGATTGGTGGCGTTGGCGGGATAGTAGCCGGTGAGGTCCCGGGTGAGTCTGTTCACCCCGTTCACGTCGATGTAGACGTAGACGCCCACGCCGCCGTTGCCGTTGAAGGACACCGCCGCGGACACGTCAAAGGTGCCGTCGTAGGGAGCGGTAAATCGGGCGGTGGATTTGTCGCTGCCGAAGGTGGAGCCGATATAGGCCATATATGGCTCTCTGTAATGGTTCCACTCGAAGTGCACGCCGCTTACCGGTCTGTAACCGATGTATCCGGTGTTGTCCCAGTCGCCGTTGAAGCGCCAGGCTCTGTCGCCGTTTCCGCCGTCGCCGCATTCGGTGTAGGGAGTGAAAACTCCGGAACCGTCGGTAAATCCGAAGGTCCACACGCCGTTGGGGTTGTCGGTTTCGGAGAAGTCGTCGTAAACATTCCACCGCAGACCGTTGGCAGCCAGCGCGAAGTCTTTTGTTGTCGTGTCGCCGCCCGTGAGAGTAACGTAGGACTCGGCGGCGGAATAGTTTACCTTGGAAGCGGTGACGCCGCAGCCGCCGGTTCTCTCAACCACGATTTCGTAGGTGCCGTCGGCGCCGGTGACTCCGCTGCCGCCGCCCTCAAGGGTCACGGTGGCGCCGGATCTGGGATTGCCGTTTCGGAAGTCGGTGACGGTGCCGGTGAGCACGGAGATGTTCGGGTCGCGAACAAGGTCGAAGTCACAAACCGTTTCCTCGCCGGCGGTGACGGTAACCGCGGCGGTTTGGGGCAAATACTTGGGCAAAGCGACACTCACCTGAACCTCTTGAGATCTCATGAAGGTCATTCCGTAGACGCCGTTGGCGTCCGTTTTGACGGTGATGCCGCCGCAGCGGACGTCGATATCGGCCGCGGGAACGCCCTCAAGGGTCACGGTGCCGCTCAAGGTGGCGATTTCCGAGGGGTCGATCTGCGCCACACGCACCCGGGTGTTGCCCCAGGCGGGGAGAGTTTCCGTCTCCAGCGTGATTCTGTCGCCGTAGGCGGTTATCCGGCTGTCATCGCCGTAGATAACGCCGGGCTCAAGACCTATCTCTTCGAAGGTAAAAGTCTTTTGCACTTTCCGAGCCGTACCGGAGAGGTTGAAAATGTTTATGACAGAGGTGCGCTCATCCGCCAGGGTGTGGGCGTGGATGTTCTCGCCCAGACCGTAGAACTTGCCGTGGGAATAGAACCGTTGGTCGGCTTTATACTCCGCCACCGCCGCTTTTTGATTCTCCCACTTGGTGTTGTCCGAGGGCTTGCCGCCGAAACCAAGGTGCCGACAGCAGCTGAGATACCACCACAGCGCCGTGGCGTGAACGTTGTCCTCGTCCAAGTCGATGTGGAGGTAGAGAGGAATCTCAAGAGCCAGGTTGTTGTAGTAAAGGGAAATGGCCAAACCGTTTTGAATATCCGCCAGAGGCGTGTTCATATACTCGTGGGCCCACACTTCCTCGATGCCGTAGGGAATGCCGTAGAAAAGGTACATGGGCACGTATTTGGGAGTGCCGGGACCGGTAATCATGTCGTGCTGCTCCACAACCACGTCGGGACAGCGCATATTGACGGCCCGAATGATGGAGAGAATGCCGTCGATGTGGTCCTGCCGGGTCTGGGGAACGTTGTGGCCGTGGGTAGCGTCGTAGCAGTTGCCCTCGTACCAGCTGCCGTCGAAGAGGTACTGATACATACCGTCGATGGCCAGGGCGCCCAGTCTGTCCGCCACCGCGTCCCTGTACTGCCGGGAAGCCACGCAGACGTAGGGGCCGCCGTTTTGTCTGCATTCGGATGGCCACACCCCGAGGTCGCACCAGGGGGCCAGAGGAGTGTGGAGGCAGAGCCGCTCGATACCGTATGTTTCCCGCATCCAGGCAATAAAACTCTCCTGGGTGCCCAGTCTGTCCGTGCCCCAAATGAAGGAACCGAAACCGTTGGCGTCCCAGCCGGGATCCATATAGAAAGCGGTGCAGCCGATCTCCGCCGCCTTTTGAATCTCAATCTCCATGTCCGCCCGGCGGTAGCATTTGTAGCGATTGGCCATGGAGTCGCCGTAGACGGTCCAGAGGGGGTTGTCGTAGAGCTCGTTCCAGTTAATGGGCGGGTCGTAGTTTGGGTCTATGACGCAGTTATGCTCGGCCGCCATGTGCTCCCGATAGTCGTAATAGGCCTGATTGTAATCGCCGTCCAGAATCTTGTAGCGGGTGTCGCCGAAGGTGAACGAGTCGAGAGCGGCAAGGCCGAGGGCCCCTTCCGGGTCCCCCATTTTCCAGCTGCCGGCGCCGCCGAATCTTATCTTGTCGCCCATGGGTTTAACAAGGGACCACTCCATGTTCTTGCCGTTGTATTTGGAGATGAGAAGCGTGTTGCCGCTGTCGTTGTACCAGGCCCAGCCTTCGGCGCCCCACCTGTCGGAGTTTCGGCGGGAGTACATGGGGCTTCGCATCGTGGAATACCAAGGTGTGAGCGAAAAAAGCTCGCTTACGGTGTAGTCGTTCAGCTGGCCGGTCTCGTTGTGGCGGCGGAAAGGAATGTCGCAGAAACGGGTGGAAGCGCAGTCGGCGGAAGTTTTCGTAAAACCGCAGCCGAAAGCGGAGGTGTCTATGCGGGAAGCGGTTCTGTTGGTAATCTTCACCGTCTCGTA
>JAGDDM010000140.1 GCA_017958015.1 Abditibacteriota bacterium
AATGTGCCCATATCGCCGTCGTCCAGGTCGTACAGCCTGTACGAGGCGTCCTTATCCAGGCCCGACAAAGCGAACTCGGCGCTGACAAAGGGGCTGTCTTCCCGTCTGAATATCTGCACAAGACCCTTGTCCTTCTCCGGGTAGTCGAACTGCCAAGCCATCCATTCCTTTTCGGACACGGACCACTCGGTGAGGGGATAGAAGTCCCCGGCGTAGCACTCCTGAATGAGCCGCAGTTCCCGGACGCATTCCGCCAATCGGCGATAGTTCCAGGGTCTGCCGTCGATGCAGTGGTTGGTGCGGAAAGTCCACACGCCGGTGGCGGCGCCGGCAAAACAGCTGCGGTAGCCGTAGGGGTCGTCGCTGTAAATGCCGATACCGGCGATGGGCAGCCAGAAGGCGGAACCGTAGAAACTTGCCTGATGGGCCGCGTGGTGGGAATTGATTTCGTAGTCTGTGCGAAGCCAAGGGATTGCCCGAGTCATGGTATCGTAGTCGTCCCGAAGGCCGCCGCTGGCGCAGGAGTCGATCTGCAGACCCGGGTTCCGTTCAACGAGAGTATCCCACAGCCGGAAATGGCCCAGAATGTGGTGGTTTTCGACAAAGCCTTTGCGGCTCTCCGTATCAAGGGCCTGCCAGTTGTCCAGAGGATGCATATTGAAATCCTCCCGGTACACGTCTATCACCTGCTCCTTGATAATCGAGTCGAAGCGGTCGATGATGAAGTCCACCGCCTTATCGTTACCCATATTCAGCAGATAGTTGGTGTTCCTGCTCTCGTTGTCCGGGTATGCGTCGGAGATGAGCCATTCCCGGTGTTGCTCAAAGAGTTCGTTCTCCGCATCCGCGGGATGAACCCGTTCCGGCTCGAACCACAGCATGGTCTTAATGCCGTTCTCGTGGGCCCGCTCAAAGGTGGGTTTGAAGGTGTCGGGATAGCGCTCGGTGTCGAACCGCCAAGTGCCGGTCTTAAACCAGTTGCCCTTGGCGCAATCCGGATACCAGCCCGCGTCGAACCACCAATAGTCCGGCTTGCAGCCCAGTTTTATCATCCTGTCCACCGCCTCCGGGGTCTTGTCGTCGCAGCACATGTTGAAACAGGGCTTCGGCGGCTGCCCATCAACCTTGGGGGTCACGTGGGCAAACCAGAACCGCCTGTAAAGGTTCTGGGCCCGAACGAAACCGCCCTCCTCATAGGGCATGTAAAGCATTTTCGGGGTGCGGACCGTCTCGCCGGGCATCAAGGCGCCGTAAAGTTCCTTCTGACCGGCGGTCACCGCCAGTTCGCCCTCTCTCGCCGCGCAGTCCATGGCCCACTGACCGGGCCAGCCCACGCAGACAACGGCGCCGCCGCCGCCGGGATTCTCGAAGTTGAAATAGCCGGACACGCTGTCGGTGCCCCTGCCGCGATTGGGTTCGTAGTGTTTGTCGCCGCTTCGGAGGTTGTCCACCATGGGCTCGAAACAGTTGGCGGCGTAGACTCCGCCCCTGTCCCAATGGAGGTCCGTGCCTCTGCTGCCGTCATGGTAAAACGCGGTGTCAAGGGAACGGACCTGTTCCAGAACCTTGCTGTGGTCGCCGCTCTTATTGGTGAAGTACACAATCCACTCAATGGCGGGGAAGTCGGCGAAGGTCTTGCAGACGCAACGGGCCTCAAAGCCGTCGGGAGCGGGGTAGGTGAGGGTTGTTTCGGTGACGTCGGCGCTTAGCTTCTTCGCCGATTCCGCCCTCTTCCACTTGGGCAAAAGCGTCCTTGAGGACTCGCCGCCGTAGACAAAGGAGAAAGGCAGACCGGTGTCGAAATAACCGGCGGGCATTTGGACCCGCTTCATGTCGCTAACGCAAATCTTCCCGCCGTTTTCCAAGGTGACGTAAGGGTCGGCCACATCGCCCTGATCGGAGTAGATGTTGTCCCCGGAGTCGGTGACCTTCACCCGGAAGTACGTAGCTCCGCCCAAAGGCAGGGTTATCTTCTTCCCGGGCTCGCCGCCCCGGAAGACCTCGGAAGTGTAAACCTCTTTGCCGTTCACGATGAAAACGAAGGTGACGGAGCCCCGGCCGCCGGAAGTCTCGTTGTTGTTGTCAACGCCGATGACGCAGCTGAGCTCCTTGGCGGGACCGGGAAGCCCCACAAGGAAATCCGTGTTGGCGTGGCAGTAGAAGCCCTTTTTGTACTCGGTCTCACCTATTTTGAAAGGCTTCCCCAGCCGGGCGTTTTGCTCGAAACCGCCGTAGTTGCGGATGGGAACGATGCCCTCAAAGTCAATGTCGCACTTTCCGCCCCCGAACATGGCCGCCGCCAGATTCGCCGAGTGGGCCAGCTCGCTTTCCGTGGGCTTCACCTGAGCGAAACACGCCGCCGCCAAAGCGGAGAGAAGAAGAATAAACAATACCTTTTTCACAGTCATACTCCTCTCAGAATTGTTTACTTATATTTTACCGGATTTTACCGACCCTTTGTCAATCCCATTACACGCGCAAAGAAACCGCGCCCTCCGAAAAGAGCGCGGATTTTCTTCGGTCCGGATTAATAGTCGTAGCGTTCGATGTATCTCACGCCGCCGGGTGTGGAGATGCCGGTGAGAACGATAAACTCGCCCACGTCGGCGGTTTTACCCTTAACGGTAACGTCGCCGGAGCCGTTGTTAATAACGCAGCCGTTTGCGGTTGCGGATACCACCTTGCCCCAAACCCGGACAAGATTGTTGTTCTTCGGCACCGATTTCACCGCGGCGAAGGGCAGAAGTTCCCCGCCGCTGCCGGTATGTGTTTCGTCGCCTATGAGGATATACTTTCCGTCATCGTCCGCCCGCACCGTGCCGGTGACGTAAATCTTCCGCCCCGGATATACGTTCATGGGGAAGACGGAAAAGTCAAGCTTGACGCCTTTCAGTCTGTCCTCCGTAAGGGCGTAGATTGTGTCGTCGCCGAAGTCGGAGATATTGTTGACGGAGACCAGGGGGAAGTTGAGGGTGACGACGGAGCCCACTATGGCGTTTTCAAGCTCCCCGAAGGAGTCGAGAGACACCGCGGGAGGCGTCCGCTGGGTAAGGAGCTGCTCTTCGGCGTCGCCGATGGAGAGGATTTTTCTGAGCTCCGTAAAGGACAGATAGTTGTAATTAAAGTCCGGAGTCTCCTCCCATACGATTTCGTCCAGATTCATTATGCTATGAGGCAGAACCGACAAATCGTTGTAACAAAGATCCAGCCACTTGAGATTCGCCAGATTGCCGATACCCGACGGCAGGGAGGTAAGTTTGTTAAAGGATACGTTCAAATCAACGAGGGATCCCAAACCGCCGATTGTCTCCGGCAGAGACGTGAGATTGTTGTGAGACAGGCCCAGCGTCTCCAGTGAGGTGAGATTGCCGATCGACGGGGGCAACGATGCCAGATTGTTGTTATACAGATAAAGAGTATTCAGATTTCCGAGAATGTCGATATTCGACGGAATCGACGAAAGATTGTTTTTCGCCAGGTTCAGCGCCGTCAGCGAGGTACAACTCAGCAAAACTTCCGGGAAAGTCGAGAAAGCGTTTTCTTCCGCCTCGAAAGCCTCCAATTTCGTGAGATTCGCGAAGTTCGCCGGCAAAGTCGATATGCTGTTTTTGTTGGCGAAAAGATATTGAAGATCCGTCAAAAGGCAGACCTCCGCCGGAATCTCATCGAGGCCGCAGTTCGAGATGTCGAGATAGTAAATATTCCCGTGCTCGTCGATGTCGTAGTCCGGAGCGTGTCCGATCAGCTCCTCGAGAACGTCTATCACGTGGTTCCGCTGGGTAAGGAGCTGCTGCTCCGCGTCGCCGTCGAGGAGAAGTTTCTTCAGATCGTCAAGGCTCAGGAAATTGCGGTTCAGATTCGGAACCGACACCCAGGAGTTGTCTTTAAGAGCCGAAACGCTGTCGGGAAGCGCGGAAAGATTGTTGCCATCCAGCCGCAGTTCCGTCAGGGTCGTAAGGTTGCCGAATCCCTGAGGCAGAGATTGCACGCGGTTGCCGCTCATATCCAGTTTCGTGAGATTGGCGGACCCGGTGGCGGCACTGGGAATATAGGTGAAAAGATTATTCGCCAAATCCAGAACCGTGAGATCCCCGCCGGCCAGATCGTAATCCAGAAAATCAAGCTCGTTGTTTCGCGCGTAAAGATGCGTCAACAAACCTTTATAGCTAAGGAACATAAGTTCCTCGATATGATTGTAACTCACGTTCAAAGTCGTAAGCGGTCTGGAGGCTACGATATTGGGAAGGGATGTGAGATTGTTGTAACTCAAATCGAGGTAGGTCAAATACCTGAGGCTCTCGAAGGTGTCCGGAAAATCGTTCGATTCCAGAGAATTGTGTTGCAGATACAGATACCGCAGCTCCGACAGATAGCCCACGCACGCCGGCACCTCGGTGAGACCGCAGTTCGAGAGATCAAGGGAAATAACCTTGCCCTCGGTGTTTGTCTCGTAAGCCGGCGCGTGGCCGATCAGCGATGTCAGTTCCGCCAGCGCCTCCTCTTCCGTGCCGTACTGGGTGGAAAGCTGACGCAGAGCCTCCGAGTCGGACAGAAGCTTTTTGAGCTCCGGCAGCGTCAAACGGTTGTAGGTTAAGTTGGGGTTGTACTCCCAGCTTGGGAAATCAAGCCACCCGTTGTTTTTCAGATTCGCGACGCTGTCCGGGAGCGTCCGCAACTGATTACCCTCCAGATCGAGAATTTCGAGGGCGGTGAGATTGCCGAAACTGTCGGGAAGCGTCGTCAGTTTGTTTCCTAAAAGATAAAGAGCGGTCAAAGCCGAAAGATTTCCGAAATTGCTCGGCAGAGACGTGAGGACGTTTCCGTCCAAGTCCAGAAATTGCAGATTCGCGAGATTGCAAAAATTGCTCGGCAGCGAAGATATGTTAATGTAGCCGGCGTGCAAACCCGCCAAGGCGGTCATATTGCCTATGGTCGACGGCAGCGACGTAAGCTCGTTGTGGTCAATGTACATTTCCACGACATTTTTGAGGTTGCCGATTACCGACGGCAGGGACGTGAGATTATTTTCGGAGACGGAGAGCACCTGTAAATCGGTAAGTCCGCCGATGGCGTTCGGAAGGGAAGCGAGACTGTTCCTGTACAGATAAAGCTCCCGCAGCTTCGTCAAATTGCCGATATTCGACGACAGGGATGTAAGTGCGTTCTCCATCACAGTGAGCTCTTCCAGTTTCGTCAAAGAAAACACGACGTCGGGAATCGCCGTAAACTTGTTTTTGTCGAGGTTGAGGTACGTCAACTCCGTCAGATTAGCCACACTCGCCGGCAAAGTCGTCAGGTTCCGGCTCTTGAGGTCGAGATACACCACGTGGTCGTTCTCCGTTTGATAAGTGGGCTTGACACCGGAGAGGGTCCGCAGGTCGTCGATGGCCTGCTGTTCCGAGGCGGGAATTGCGGCGAAGGCAACGGACGCCAGGGCCGCGAAAATAAACGTAAAAAGCAGTGATTTTTTCATGTGTTTTCTCCTTATATATAAAGTATATCAAAAAGAGCATAAACATTCAACAAAAAAAACCGCGCCCCACTCGGGAGCGCGGACAAATATTCGATTATTTACTTTTTGACGTAGCGTATAATTATCGAGGTTCCGGGTTCTTTGGCGGACAGGGTATACCCCGCCGCGAGCGCTTTGCCGGTAATCACTTCGCTCTTGCCGCTGTCGGCGTCGGTGAGTTCGTAGTCGGCTCCGGATTCAAGTCCCCGAAGTTTAACCGTTATGCTCACATCCTTGTTCTCGGGCCGTCTGAAAGCCTGAATGATGCCCCTGCCCTCCCTCGGAAGGTCGAACTGGGCGGCAATCCACTTGTCTTTGTCGATGTTCCAAAGTGTCAGGGGATAGTAATCGCCGGTGTAGCAGTCTTTGATGCTCAAATACTCGTCGTCCAGGCGGCGCATAAGGTCGATGTCGTAGGGCTTGCCGGTGCGGACGTTGATGTCCCGAATCCACACCGCCGTGGCGATGCCCCCGTATGTGCTGCGGAAGTCGTACACATCGGCGCCCCGCATACCTATTCCGGCCAGCGGCAGCCAATAGGCGGAGCCGAAGAAACTCGCCTGATGCCCTTCCGGGTCCGGCACACCCTCGTAGTCCGTTCGCAACACCGGCAGCGCCGCGCACATTGTCTCGTAGTCGTTCCGCAGACCGCCGGAAGCGCAGGAATCAATCTCCAGCCCCGGATTGCGGTCCTTGAGAGTTTGCCACAGGCGCAAATGACCCTGAATATGGTGGTTCTCCACAAAACCCTTCCGGTCGTCCACTCTCTGCCAATAGCGCAGGGGGCTCATGTTGAAGTCCTCCCGGTACATGTCGGTGCCGGTCTCCTTGATGAGTTTGTCGAAGCGGTTTATGAACCAATTCACCGCCGCCGGGTTCGAGAAATCAACCAAATTGCCGTAATCGCCGCCGCCCCAGGATTCCGGGAAGTCGCCGCTTATGACCCAATCGGGATGATTATTGCAGAAATCCGTACCCTTATACACCCGCTCCGGCTCGAACCAAAGCATGGTCTTCATACCCAGCTTGCGGCAATAGGCAAAACTGTCCCGCAGGTCGTCCGACACCGTCTCCCAGTTGCCGGTAATAACCCAGTCCATGGGCTGTTTGTGCTTGGGGTCCGGACTGCACTTATACCAACTGGCGTCCTGCCACACGTACTCCGCCTTCACGCCGTAGTCGGTGAGCCGCTTCACGTAGTCGAGGGTGGCGGGCCTATGAATCTCGCATATCGACATGTTCAGCCGAGCCTTGGGGGGCTTGCCGTTAATCTTGGGGGTGGCGTGGGCGAAGTAGAACCGGCGCCACAGGTTCTGGCCGTCAACAAAATCGCCTTTGTAGGGCATGATGAGCATTCGGGGACTTCGGACAGTCTCGCCGGGATTAAGCGCGCCCTCCAGCTCCGCCTGACCCGCGGCCACCGCCACATTTTTGCCCTCTTTGCGGGCGTCCATTGACCACTGACCGGGCCAGCCCACGCAGAAGATGATGCCGCCGCGCGCCGCCTCAAAGTTGAAGTAGGAGGACACTCTGTCGCTGCCCTTGCCCATGAAGGGGTTGTAGTGGGCGGCGCCGTAAAGGGTGTCGTCGCAGGCAACCTCCGGCGCCGGAGCGTCCCTCACAACGGTCTTGTCCGAATCGCCCAGGATATCAACCATGGGCTCGAATGCCCGGGGGCTGTTGATGCCGCCCCGGTCCCAATGGAGCTTCACGTTCCCCTTTGAGCGCAGGAGCACGCCGTCGTAGGCCCGGAAGTCGGCGAGAACCGGACTTTTGCCCGACCCCGTGTTGGTGATGTAAATCGTGTAGTCCAGAGCCGGGAAGTCGTCGTAGCGGTGGGCGACGCGCTCCACTTTTATCTCCGTCTTGGGATCAAACCACACAGTCCGGGTCTCCGTGACCCCCTCCTCCGTTGCCTTTTGGGAAACGGTCTTTTCGCTCCTTATGAGCACCGCCTCGGAGGACTCACCCCCCAGCGTAAACCCAACCTCCTCGGTGTACCCCGCCGCCGCCATGACAAGCAAAACCGCCGCAAACAAAACCTTTTTCAATGCCCGCTCCTTTCGATATTGTTTACTTATATTTTACCGGAACAGTCGGAAATGTGGCAATAAATGAGCATAAAACCGAAAAAATT
>JAGDDM010000141.1 GCA_017958015.1 Abditibacteriota bacterium
CAAGACCCGGAGCGCCGCGGATCTGTCGACTCAGATAGAGATGACCCCGGAGGTCATGCGCGCCTATCAGATGAGCAAAAACAAGCCCCGGGAGCGGAGTTTCACGGAGCTGGGCAACGCCATGAAGTCCCTGAAGCCCTTTGAGGACAGATACGAGCAGGAAATGCGGGTTCTGGCGGTGTCAAGGCTCAACAAGCTGGCTCTGCCCATGGCGAGTTTCATCTTCGCCCTGCTGGCGGTGCCTCTGGGCATCAAACGCAACCGCAGCTCCTCCTCCGTGGGCTTCGGCATAAGTTTACTTCTTATTTTGGTATATTATCTCATTTGGGAGTTCGCTTCCGGCTTTGCCATGGACGGCAAGATTCCGGCGTTTTTGGGCTCCTTCGCCGCCAACATTCTCGGATTCATAGCGGCGGTAATTCTCATCAGAAGGACAGCTAAGTAGTGTTCCTCCTTTCGGCAATCGGTCTATTCATACTGTCGGGACTTATAGCGTATCTCGGCGACCTCTTGGGCAGACGCCTCGGTAAAAAGCGGCTGTCTGTCTTCGGTCTGCGCCCCAAGTCCACCGCCATTATGATAACCGTGCTCACCGGCATACTGATTTCCGCTCTGGCCTTTGCCCTGTTCTTTGCCATGAACCGGGACTTCCGCAGAGTGTTCACCGAGGGCGAGCAGATTCTCCACGAGAACCGGAAACTCATGGAGGACAACGACTCGCTGAAGAACACGAACACCGAGCTGTCCGCAAAGAGCGATAAGATTCTCGCGGATTTGCGCGGCACCGAAAAGAAATTCCGGGATACCAAACAGCAGTACGACGACGCCAAGCAAAAGTTCGAGAGCGCCAAAAAGGGCGAGGAAGCGGCTCGGATAAGCCTCCGCAACGCCCAACAGTCCGTGTCCTCTCTGCGGGAGCGGATTGCCCGGCGCCAGGCGGACCTCACCGCTCTGATGAAGGACTCCAAGGCGAAGAAAAGCGAAATCGCCGCCAAGGAAAAGGAACTGGCGGAGATTAAGAAAGAATATACCGAGGCTCAGAGCGAACTCCGGAACGCCCAGTTGCAGCTTCGGATGGCCGCTGCCACCGTGGCTGACACGGAAGCCCTGTACGAGGAAAAGATTAACGAGCTTAATACGGTCACCGAGGAGCTGAAACAAAAGGAAGACGCCCTCCTGGCGGCCCGGGAAACCGTAGACAAGATGACCTTCGAAAACGCCATGCAGCGGAACAAGAACGTGCCGGTTGTCCGGGGCGACGAGTTGGCGCGAATATCCGTACCTAAAGGACTGTCCACCTTCGAGATTCTGGGCAAGATACAGAATCTGCGGAACAAGGCCGGTGAAGAAGCTTTGGCGCGGGGAATAAGTCCCGCGGACGGATCCGACCCGGTATCCGTGGTATATCGGCAGGAAAATCCGGAAATGCATTACAGCACCCTCTACGAGGACGAAAACGTCATCATAAACATGGCCGCGGCGGCAATCAAAGCCGCGGACAGGCCCGTTATGGTGCGGGCGGCGGCGGCGGTAAACACCTTCGCCGACGAATCGGTGCCCATCGAACTGCTCCTCAACGCGGACGATGTGGTGTACCCCAACGGAACCCTCGTGGGCGAGCAAAAAATCGACACATCCCTCCCCGACGGACGGATTCTCATAGCCCTCATCGGATTTATTCAAAACACACTGCCCAAGATTGCCGAGGCCGACGGCATAATCCCGGAGCCGGAAGGCGGGGCTTTCGACATCAACGCCCTGCCGGACAGCGACAAAGAATTTCTGCTGAGACAGGTGGAATATGTCAGAGAGATGGGAGCCATCCTGAAACAGGAGAAGAAAAGCGGAATCGTCAAAGTAGTCGCCAGAACGAACAAAGACATCACCGTATCTCACCCTCTGAACATATCCGACTTGAGTTTTACGGTAGAACCGGACACGGTAAAATCGAATGAGTAAAATCGTCGTAGCCGTGGACCCGGGCTGGTACAAAAGCGGCATAGCCGTGGGCACGAAAGATAAAATACTCGAACAAATGGTGGTCCCCGCGAAAGATGCCGCCGCCATAGTCACATCCTTGGTCAACAAATACAGGGTAAGCACCGTGGCCGTGGGTGACTGCACCTGCTCCGACAAGATTGTCAAAGCCCTGAACGCCGCCCTGCCGGAGAACATCGACATCGCCCTCACCAACGAG
>JAGDDM010000142.1 GCA_017958015.1 Abditibacteriota bacterium
AGGACGGCGTCGTTGGCGGCGCTGCCGTTGTTGTCGATGGCAATCATGAAGGTGTCGCCGGCATCGAAGTGAACGGCTTCGGAAACAATCTTGGTGGGGTTGCCGAAGGCGTCGAGGTAGTCGTTGCCGGGTCTGCCGCCGAAACCGGTGAGATTGTTGCTCTCAACGAGAACGCCGCTGTAATAGAGGTGGACGTTCACGTCGCAGCCCGGTGTGGCCCGGTTGCTGATTTCCGCGGTGCAGAGATAGTCGCCGGCGGCGGGAGCCACGAAGCAGGAGTACAGTTTGTAAGCGCCGTTCATGGGTCCGACAATGACGTCGCCGGGTTCACGGTAGGACGCGAGGTCGATGCCGTTGATTGTGGTGTCGATGACGTCCGGATAGGTGCTCATGAGCATGTTGCCGTAGACGTCTCTGTTGGCGCCGTCCCACCAACCCACGAGGCCGCTGATGGGTCCCTCGGGGCAGGGACCGTAAACGGAGAAGGGTTCCAAGTTGGGGTTGTTGTTATTGGTGTTCGCGAACTTACCCACGCTCCAGGGAGCGCTTACGTTGAACTGATTGTCCTGGGGGAAGAAGTAGGCGTCCTCGATAACAACCGGAATCAGGTTGATTGTGTAGTTCTTGGAGGTGTCGGCGGTGAGAATAACGTCGTCGGTAACCGGATCGTAACCGGTTTTGGTGGCGGTGAAGGTGTACTCGCCGTTTTGAACGGTGAAGGAGAAAGCACCGCTGGCGTTGGTGATGGTGCTGTTGGAGCCCAGAGTTACGTTAACGCTGTTCACCGGGTTTCCGTTTCCGTCGGTGATAACGCCGGAGAAGGTGGAGTAAGCGTTGTTGTAGTCCAGAACGAAGTTCTTGGTGTACTCGCCGCCCGCGGCGGAGGTGGCCGACTCGGTTACGGTGTTGTAGGCCAGCTTGCTGACGGTGGCGGTGTAGGTTCCGGGAAGAACGTAGAGTTCGTACGCGCCGTGCTCGTCGGTGGTGGTTGTGTTGTCGCCGATGGCAACGGTGGCGCCCTCAATGGGGAATCCGCCGGAGGTGACTACGTGGCCGGTGAAGTGGCCGCAATCTTCCGGGGCGTAAACCTTGAAGGAGAGACCGAAGTTTTCGTCGGCGTTGTCGCCGCGGCTGAAGATACCCAAGGTAACGGTTTCGCCGGCTTCAAGATATACGGAATCGGCGATGCGGGCGGTGGGCTTGTCGCCTACCGGGTTGGGGATCATGGCGCTGCCGCCCTCGAAACCGTCAACGGTCTCGGTTTTTACCCGAACGCCCTTGACGAAGTAGGGCAGATCCACGGAGGTGTTGCCGTGGCCGGTATTGAGGGACCGACCGAAGCCGTAGATGTCGATGATGTAGGTTCCCGCGGCGGGAGCCTTGAACTGAGCGTACTGAAGTACGGAGGGGTGGGTTCCGATGATGATTTCGCCGGGCTTCCAGTAGGAAGAGAGAACCTGCCAACTGTCGTAGGTGGTGCTTCCGCAGTTCTTGAGGAAGTTGCCGTAAAGGTCGTTGTTGCCGTTGGCGCACCAACCGTAAAGGTTGAGACTGGCGATGGGCTGATAGGTGTAGGGTGTGATGATGGGGTCGGAGGAGTAATTGCCGCCGTAGCCCAGAGTCCACACGGAGCCGTTCTTGTTGACGTCAACGAATCTGGACGCGGGGTCCGATTCGCCCAGCACGTAGGCCGCGAAGGAAGCAGCCGACAGGAGAGCCGTCAGAATCAGCGCAAACCACAGGGATTTTGTGAGCTTTTTCATTGAAAAGGTCCTTTCGTAATATTTTACGCGCTTCCGAGGTGAGTAAAACGTTTTTATTGACCACTACATCGTTTTCGACATCTTTTCGGCGCGATTTTCGGTTATTTGTCGCGTTATTTTTTGACCACTACGAACGCGTATTTTAACCTATAAATATTATATAACCGCTGAAAAGAAAAATCAATATAGAATATTCGATACCGTTGCGTTTTTTCGCCTTTAGAGGTAAAATCGATATATGAAAACCCGCGAGTTAATCATAATCTTTCTTTTGTGCCTCCTTTGCCGGTCCTCCTTCGGGGCGGAGCTGTTTCCCGCGCCCCGGGATGCCGACGCCCGCCTGGGGGAAGTCTGTTCCCGGGTGTGGCTTTCCGCGACTGCCCAAGAGCGCCGGGCGGCATACGATTACACCCGCGCCGTGAACGATTTCAACGCCCCTCTGAACGGCTACACCTCGCCGGATTACAACCCGGCGTCCTTCGTGGGAGTGGGGCGGGCGCTCCTGAGTGAGCGTATCACCGACTTAACCGCCCTTATAAACCGCTCAAGTTACGACTTCGACATTCTGGCGGTTCGGGGAGCAAACCCCGTGAACACCGCCGCCTACTTCAACCGGTCCCCGGAGTTTTTGCGGAAGATTATCGACACCGGGGACACCTCGGCGCTGGATGAGTATGCGGGCAAAACGAATGTTATTCCCGCTTTCGTCTCCGCCGCCGCCGCCCGGGGCGCCGGCTACGCCCCCGTATCTCCCATTGTCATATATATCACTTTGCCCTGCGGCAGCAGAGTTCTCTACACCGAACCCTTCACCGCCGCCAACACCTTCGGCCCCGGCCTTGCCTGGGACGGCAAATCACCCCGAAGGGAGTTCGGCACCGAGTGCGAAATCATCATAAACCGGGGCGGAACATACCGCCTGGACGGGTACGAAACGGACACAAACCTGAAAGGGAAAACTTTGATATTGAGAATGACGCTTGTGGGTCAGAAATATTTGAGGGAATAGGGCATAGGGAATAGTCCGACACCGCAATGCCCGTAGGGCAATTCACGCCGTAAGTCAATTCATGTCGCGAAGCGACAATTCACGCGCCTCGGCGCGATTCATCAAAAAATCCCCTCTTCCGAAAAAGAGGGGATAATTTTTGTCTGTTTATTCTTCGCTGGCGGCTTTCGCGTCGTCGGGGATGTCGTCGTTAAGCAGCTCCAGGAATTCTTCCCGCTCGAAGGTTTCCTTGGCGAGGAGAACCTTGGCCATGTAGTGGAGTTTGTCCATGTGGGACTCCAAAATCTCCTTGGCGGCGGCGTAGGCGCCGTCCA
>JAGDDM010000143.1 GCA_017958015.1 Abditibacteriota bacterium
ATTAGCAACGGAAAAACTTCTTTGTAGGTAATGGCGTTCATATTTCCGAGAACAATGAAATCCTTTTTCCCCTCGACAATCCACGGTAAAAATTCACGGAATTTCGAAAACGGCGGATTGGTGATAATAATATCCGCCTCGTCCCGAAGTTTCGTCACTTCCTCGCTCTTGAAGTCCCCGTCTCCCTCCAGATATCCGGAAAACTCAAGGTCGTCGGTGTCGATGTTTCCGGAACCGTCGGCGTCACGGGTGAGTGTGAACAGTTTGCCGTGGGTTTCGTGCTTTTCCTCGTCGAAAAGGGGTGATTCCGACTCGAAAAGCGTCAGCTGACTGTTGCCCGCCCCCTTGGCATAGGAAGTGGAAATAAGTTTTTTGAGACCGAACCGTTCAAAGTTGAAAGCGAAAAACTTGGTAAACTCGGACCATTCCGGATCGTCGCAGGGAAGCAAAATCGTTTTGTCCCTGAACACATCCGGATTGTATTCCACATAGGCGTTCATTTCCGCTTCTATGTCGCCGTATTGGGTGTAAAACTCGTCGTTTTTGGCGGTTTTGGCAGCGCCCAAACTCGCGTTATCTGCCATTGTTTTCTATCTCCCGACTGAAAGTATCGTCTATCTTGGAAAAGTCCGTAAACCGAAAGCTTCTTCTGGCACGGTGGTCGTAAATTCTGCATTCAGCGAGGCGTTTGGGGGGCTCTTCGGGGTCCTCGGAGGGGGTGTAGGGGTCCCCCGCGAAGTCGTATTGAATGGCTTCCTTATCCAGAGCGTGCATGGGGACGGTGTATGTTCTGCCGTTCATCTGCCAGAAGTTCCATGATACGCGCCAGGCGGCGGCGGTGCGGTGCTCCCGGTTGGGATAGGCGCCGAACTCCTGTTTGAACACTTCCATGTAGGAGAACATGACATTCAGGCGGGCGAGGAGCAGGCTGTCGCCCTGAAACTCGTAGCCGTAGCAGCTCTCGATTGCCCGCAGAAGCCACTTTATCTTGGCGTCGTTGTCCCGCACGTTCTCGCACACCGCTCTGAACTTGCGGTCGAGGATGCCCACTCTGTCGCATATGTCCACATACTCGCCGGTGGCGGCGTCATAGCGGCTTGTGATATAGGGCGCCTCGCCGCAGGTTATCTCCATGCGCCGCAAATCAACGTACTTTTGCCATGTTATGGGGGAAAAGTCGATGGTTTCCAAAGGACTCACCGGGTATATCGTCCGGCCGCTCTCATCGGTGGTGTTGAACACGCCCTTTCTGCCGAACACCGCGTCGTCAACCGGGTTTATTTGGGCGTTGCATATCCAAAGGGGGGTGAAAACCTCCGCCCGTGAGCGGGTGCGGCCCGCCTGGGTGTCCTTTTCCTTTTGGGACCGGGGCTTTATCTCCCAGGCGTGACGACGCTGTATCTGCGCTTCCGGCTCGTAACCGTCCCCCAAATGGGCGTAGTCATCCGTCGCCCAGATTATGTTTCTGCGCGTGGTGCGGTCCTTGAGCAATATATCCAAAGCGCCGTCCAGCTTTGAGAGGAGAGTCCTGTCGTCATCCATACTTATATTATACCGTTTTTTAAGCCATCAGCGCAAGAAAAAGGCCCCTTTGTCGGGGCCTATGGGTTTTGTGTATCAGGGCTTGAAAGTCTTGACCTCGAAGGAGTCGAAGACACAGCTTCGGGCTTCCTCCACGGACCTGAAGTCGCCGCAGGCAAGCATCTGGCAGAGGATGTTTCCTATGGCTGTGGCTTCGGTGGGTCCGGCGTAGACCGTTTTGCCCGACGCCGCGGCGGTGAGTTTGTTCAGATAGTCCGCGTTGGCGCCGCCTCCCACGATGTTGATGGCGTCGTAGGTTGTTCCGGTCATGGCCTCAAGCTGCTTGACCGTTTTGTCGTAGCAGGCGGCGAGGCTCTTGTACACCACGGTGGCGATCTGTCCCACCGTCTCCGGCACCGGCTGACCGGTCTCGGCGCAGTAGGCCTTTATCTCGTCAATCATGCTCTCCGGCGCGAAGAAGCGGCCGTCCACGGCGTCAACCAGAGACGGGAAGTCCTTCTCCTCCTCCGCCATGTCGCAAAGCTGGGCGTAGGAATATTTCTTACCCAGTTCCGCCCGCACGGACTGAATCATCCACAGGCCCATGATGTTCTTCAGGAACCGGTAGCGGTAGTCGTAGCCGCCCTCGTTGGTGAAATTGGCAAGCCGGCTCTGCTCGTTGCAGATGGGCTCCTTCAGCTCAACACCCAGAAGGGACCATGTGCCGGAGCTGATGTAGACAAACTTGTCCGACTTGGCGGGAACGGCCAGAACCGCGGAAGCGGTGTCGTGGGAGCCCACCATCACAACTTGACAGTCAAAGCCAACTTCCGCCCGCACTTCCGGCAAAAGACCGCCCAGCACCGTGCCCGGCTTTTTGAGGTGGTTGAAGATGCCCTTCGGCAGACCCAGCTTCTCGATGAGGTCGTAGTCCCAGTCTTTGGTGGCCGGGTCCACAAGCTGGCCGGTGGTGGCGTTGGTGTACTCCGACTCCCGCTTGCCCGTGAGTTTGAAGCCGTAATAGTCCGGGGACATGAGCAGCGAGGCCGCCCTGTCCAGCTGGGCCGGGTCCTCTTTTTTGAGGGCGACAAGCTGGTAGATTGTGTTGAAAACCTGCTTGGCGATGCCGGTGCGGGCGTAGAGGTCCGCCTCCGGGATTACCTTGTAGACTTCCTTGTCGATGCCCGTTGTGCGGTCGTCACGATAGCCCACGGCGTCGCCCACGTCCTTGCCGTCTTTGTCAACCAAAACGTAGTCAACGCCCCAGGTGTCGATGCCCATGTAGGCGGGAATCTTGCCCATGTCGGCGCACTTCTTCATGCCCGCCTTTATGTCCGCGAACAGCCGGGCGGAGTCCCAGCACTTGTGACCGTTCCGGTCCTCCATGCCGTTGTCGAAGCGGTGGACTTCCTCAAGGATAAGTTTGCCGTTTTCCATGTGGCTGAGTATGTGCCGTCCGCTGGACGCGCCGATGTCAACGGCCAGGAAATACTTGCTCATTTCGTTGTCTCCTTATGAGAAAATACCTCCGCCGAAGCGGAGGCAGAAATTCGGAATATTAAGCGTGCCAGTCCACGTTGGTGACTTCTTTGGCGTGCTTGATGATGTACTCTTTGCGGGGTTCAACCGCGCTGCCCAGAAGAACCGAGAACAGCTCGTCGGCGGCGGCGGCGTCTTCCACCGTCACCTGTGCCATGCGCCGGGTTTCCGGGTTCATGGTGGTGTCCGCCAGGTCGGGAGCGTCCATTTCGCCCAGACCTTTGAAGCGGGTGACCATCACGTCCTTGCGGTTCTTGAGACCCTCCAGAATCTCGTCTCTGGCCTCGTCGTCCTTGGCGTAGTACACGTTGTCCTTGCCCACCTTGATGCGGTAGAACGGCGGCTGGGCGATGTAGACGTGGCCGTCCACAACCAAGGGCTTCATGTAGCGGAAGAAGAAGGTGAGCAGCAGAGTGCAGATGTGGCTGCCGTCAACGTCCGCATCGGTCATGATGATAATCTTGTCGTAGCGGAGCTTGGATATGTCGAAGCTGGAGGCCTTCTTCTTGGCGTCCTCGTCCTCCTCAAACTCCAACTGCTCGTTGTCGCCGTAGGAGGAGTAGGTGATGCCGGTGCCCAGGGCGGAAACAAGGTTCTTAATCTCCTCGTTCTCCAACGCCCGGTCCATGCGGACCTTCTCCACGTTCAGAATCTTGCCCCGGAGGGGAAGAACAGCCTGAGTGCGTCTGTTGCGGCCCAGTTTGGCGTTGCCGCCGGCGCTTTGGCCCTCCACGATGAAGAGCTCGCAGAGGGAAGCGTCACGCTCGATGCAGTCGGAGAGCTTGCCCGGCAGAGAGGAACTCTCAAGGGCGTTCTGGCGCTTTACCAAATCCGCGGCGCGGCGGGCGGCCTCGCGGGCTCTGTGGGAAGTGAGAGCCTTATCAACAACTCTCTTCGCCGCCGCCGGGTTCTCCTCGAAGTACTCCGCCAGCTTCTCGCCCACAACGGACTGGACGATGCCGTCAACCTCGCCGTTGCCGAGCTTGGTCTTGGTCTGACCCTCGAACTGGGGATTGCGAATCTTGACGGAGATGATGGCAACCAGACCTTCCCGCACGTCGTCGCCCACCAGGTTCGGATCCTTCTCCTTCAGAAGGCCGTTCTTGCGGGCGTAGTTGTTCACCACACGGGTGAGGGCCGTCTTGAAACCGGAAAGGTGGGTGCCGCCCTCCTGGGTGTGGATGTTGTTGGCGAAGGTGAGGATGTTCTCGTGGAAGGTATCGTTGTACTGGAGCGCGAACTCAACGCCGATGTCGTCGCGGGTGGTGCCGCAGTAGACAACGTCGCAGAGACTGATACGGGTGGAGTTCAGATGCTTTACGAACTCGATGATACCGTTTTCGTAGTGGAAAGTGGTGGTCTCCGGCTCGCCGCTGTCGGTCTGCTCGTTCACGAAGGTGATGGAAAGACCTTTGTTCAGGTACGCAAGCTCCCGCAGACGGGTGATGAAGATGTTGGGGTCGTATTTAATCTCGTCGAAAATCTCGTAGTCGGCCAGGAAGGTGTTCCGGGTGCCGGTGCCCTCCGCGTCGCCGATAATCTTAAGGGGTTCAAGGGGAATGCCCCGCTCGTAGCGCTGGTAGTAGATGTGGCCGTTCTGCTTGACCTTTACCTCACACCACTCGGAGAGAGCGTTCACGGCGGAAACGCCCACGCCGTGGAGACCGCCGGAGACTTTGTAGGCCTCGCCGTCGAACTTGCCGCCGGCGTGGAGCATTGTCATGGCAACCTCGACGCCGGAGACGCCGGTTTCGCTGTTGATACCCGTGGGAATGCCGCGGCCGTTGTCGGTGACCGTGACGGAATTGTCTTTGTGGAGCACCACCTCAATCTCCGTACAGTAGCCGGCAAGGTGCTCATCGATACTGTTATCCACAACCTCCGTGAACAGGTGGTGCAGACCTCTTGTGGTGGTATCGCCGATGTACATACCCGGGCGGAGACGGACAGCCTCCAAACCCTTCAGAATACGCAGTTCGTCCGCGCCGTACTCGACGTTGTTCATTTCGTTATTGATTTCGTTTTCGGACATCATAACCTCTTTGTCACACAATAATACATAAAAATTTTAACCTCTTTCGCCGAAAAAGTCAAGCGTGAACGAGGTGGATTTATTCGTGGAAATGTGGTATAATAATGAAAATATTTGTGCCGCGAGGCATGAAGGAGGCATCATGATATCAAGAAATCCCGATTGGGGATATATCGAACCGGGAAGACGTTTTGAAATAAAGAACCCGGAATCGCCCAACCTTTTGCGCGACATGTACCCCTACTCCGAGGTACCGAAAATCCTCTTCGACGGCTGCTCCGTTCCCATCGAGCCCGCCAAAGAGTTCTATATCACCGACACCACGTTCAGAGACGGACAGCAGGCCCGGCCGCCTTACAGCGCCGACCAAATCGCGGCTATCTACGAAATGCTTTCCCGCCTGGGCGGCCCCAAGGGCATCATCCGCGCATCCGAGTTCTTCCTCTACAGCGAGAAGGACAAGGAAGCGGTGCGGAAGTGTCAGGAGTTGGGTTTGGAGTTCCCGAGAATTACCGGTTGGATACGCGCCACCAAGAGCGACTTCGCCATCGTGAAGGAAATGGGTCTCAAGGAAACCGGAATCCTCACCTCCGCCTCCGACTATCACATTTACCTGAAGCTCAAGAAGAACCGGGAGCAGGTCCTCGCTCAGTACATCGATCTGGTCACCACCGCCCTCGACAGCGGTCTGGATGCTGTGCGGTGCCACCTTGAGGACGTGACCCGGGCCGACTTCTACGGCTTCGTGGTTCCCTTCGTGCAGCAGCTCATGGAAATTGCCCATCAGGCGAAGAAAATCATCCGCATTCGTCTCTGCGACACCATGGGTTACGGCGTGCCCTACGCCGAGGCGGTTCTGCCCCGCAGTATTCCCAAGATGATTCACGCCATCCGCCACGAGTGCGGCGTCCCCTCCGACTGGATTGAGTGGCACGGCCACAACGACTTCCACAAGGTTGAGGTGAACGCAACCACCGCCTGGCTCTACGGCTGCGCCGGCGCCAACTGCGCCCTTTTAGGCTTCGGCGAGCGCACCGGCAATCCGCCCCTTGAAGGCGCCGTTATGGACTACATCAGCCTCCGGGGCGAAACCGACGGCATCGACACCAGAGTCATAACCGAAATCGCCGACTACTTCCGCACGGAAATCGGCCACGATATTCCCTCCAACTACCCCTTTATCGGCATGAACTTCAATGTCACCTCCGCGGGCGTCCACGCCGACGGAATGTTGAAGAACGAGGAGATTTACAATATCTTCGATACCGGCAAGATTTTGGACAAGCCCGCTCGGGTGAACGTCACCGACAAATCCGGTATCGCCGGCGTTGCCCACTGGGTGAACAACTACCTGGGCCTCAAGCCGGAAAGCCGCCTGGACAAGCGCCATCCGGGACTTGTCGCCATCAACAAGTGGATTATCGAGCAGTACGCCGCCGGCAGAGTCACCTCCATTTCCGACAGAGAAATGCACATGCAGGCTCAGATGCACCTGCCGGAGTACTTCAAGAGCGACTACGAAAAGCTCCGGGACCACGCCATGGCCATTTCCGAAAAGATTATCCAGCGCTTGGCGGAAAACGATGATATGATATCCATGAACCCGGAAAAGATGACGCCGGTGCTGAACGAGGCTGTGGAAAAGAACGCCTTCATTCAGCTGGCCTACGTTGTGGACCCCAACGGCAAGATGATTGCCGAGTCCGACTCCATGACCCCGGAGATAAAGAAGGCCATCGACATGAGCGAAGACCTCTCCGACCGCGACTGGTTCAAGGGTGCCATGGAAAGCGGCGACGTCTGCATAACCGGCTTCTACAAATCCAGATACACCGGCGCCCTCTGCGTCACCCTTTCCTCTCAGATTGTTGACGACAACGGCGAATGCCTCGGAATAGTCGGAGCGGATTTGCGTTTTGAAGATTTGGTTCGAACAAACGAAGTTTTGTTGCAGTAGTTTACAATAACAAAGGAGATATAAAAAACTATGGTAGATATGGAAACCTTGGTTGCCTTGTGCAAAAACAGAGGCTTCATTTTCCAGTCCAGCGAAATTTACGGCGGCCTCGGCAGCACCTGGGACTACGGTCCTCTGGGTGTGGAGCTGAAGCGGAACGTAAAAGAAGCTTGGTGGCGCGACATGGTTGCCACCAGAGACAACTGTGTGGGTATCGACGCGGCCATTCTCATGCACCCGAAAGTATGGGAAGTTTCCGGCCACGTGAAGAACTTCACTGACCCCTTGGTTGACTGCAAGGTATGTCATCAGCGCTTCAGAGCCGACGACCTTGAGGATCCCACCAAGTGCCCGGCCTGCGGCGGCGAGATGACCGAAGCCCGGCAGTTCAACTGTATGTTCAAGACTTTCATGGGTCCCGTTGAGGACGGCGCGGCGACGATTTACATGCGCCCGGAAACCGCCCAGGGCATCTTCGTGAACTTCCTGAACGTCCAGAAAGCCACCCGAAAAAAACTCCCCTTCGGCATCGGCCAGATCGGCAAGTCTTTCCGCAACGAAATTACCCCCGGAAACTTCACTTTCCGCACCCGTGAGTTCGAGCAGATGGAGATGGAGTTCTTCTGCATGCCCGGCACCGACGACGAATGGTTCAACTTCTGGGTAAACGAGCGCTACAACTGGTACAAGAAGTACGGCATCAAGGAAGAAAACCTTCGCCTGCGCCCCCACGATCCGGAAGAGCTGGCCTTCTACTCCAAGGGTACCACCGACATGGAATACCTCTTCCCCTTCGGCTGGGGCGAGCTTGAGGGCGTTGCCAACAGAACAAACTACGACCTCTCCAAGCACACCGAAGGCAGCGGCAAGGACCTGACCTACTTCGACGAAGCCGCCGGCGAACATGTGATTCCCTACGTTATCGAGCCCTCCGCCGGCGCCGACAGAGCCACTCTGGCCTTCCTTATCGACGCCTACGAGGTCGAGACCATAGAGAAAGCCAACGGTAAGACCGACAAGAGAACGGTTATGCGCTTCCACAAGGACCTGGCTCCCGTGAAGGCCGCCGTGCTTCCTCTGCTGCGAAACCGCCCGGAAATCGTGGAAAAGGCCAAGAACCTCACCCACGATTTGCAGAAGGTCTTCCCCACCATGTACGACGACACCGCCTCCATCGGCAGACTCTACCGCAGACAGGACGAAATCGGTACACTCTGGTGCGTCACCGTTGACGTTGACACCGTGGAAACCGACAACCAGGTCACCATCCGCGACAGAGACACCATGGAGCAGATCAGAATGCCCATCGAGGGCGTGAAGAACTATCTGCGCGACAAACTGGAAGAATAGAATAAAGCAACCAATGCCCGCCAAGGTCCCCGAAAATCCCCGGGTCTGCCTCCTCCGGGGAGAAGATGACTACAACAAGCACCTCTTTCTGAAAGAGTTGCTCGATAAGAACGTCACCGAGGAGATGAAGGACTTTGATTTCGAGACTTTGGAAGGCACCGATATCGACGCGGACAGAGTCATTGCGGCTCTGTCCGCCTGTCCTTTTATGGCTGAGCGGCGGGTCACATACCTCAAAAACCCCAACAAAATGCCGGAGCCGGAGCAGAAAAAACTGGCGGAATATATTATCAACATGCCGGAGACATCGCTCCTTATCATGACCGTTCCCGCGGCGGAAAAGGTCGACGGCAGACCCAAAAAAGGCTCGGAAGTCGTCGCCGATTTGTCGAAGGCGGCGAAGAAAGTCGGCGAGGTAAAGGACTTCGGCGCCCTTAAGCGGGGCGACGCCAAGGTCCTCATTAAGAACCTCCTCGGTGAATACGGTCTCAAGGCCACGGAGACGGTTATAACCACTCTCCAGCAGCGATTGGGCACCGAGTCGCCGGTCATCGTCAGCGAGATAGGCAAACTCCGGGACTACATGGGCGGAGAGAAATCCGTTAAGCCGGAGCATGTGGACGCGGTCATAAGCGAAACCCCGGAGGAGAAAATCTTCAAACTGGTGGATGCCGTGGCGGCGCAAAACAAGCGAAACGCCCTGAAACTCATGGCGGAGCAAATGAACGGCGCCGACGATCCCGCGGCGGAAGCGGCCAGAACCCTCGCCATGATCGCCCGGCAGTATCGGCTCATCTTCCAAGCAAAAGTCCTTGAGGCCAAAGGTGTGAGGATTTTCAAAAAGGAATACGTCCCGGAGGACGTAGCCGCCCTGCTCCCCAAAGAGCCCAACATCATAGCCGTGTTGTCCAGACAGCCTTGGAACACGGACACCGTCAAAAAACAGGCCAAGATGAGCGACAGATCCGTCGCGAACGCCTTCGCCGCCATCCACAAGGCGGACAAACTCCTGAAAGGCATGGACGAGGGCGGCGACCCCAAATCGATTATGTTCGACCTCGCCGCGGAGTTATGTAAATGAGTGAAGAAAGAAAAATTTACAGTGTAGAGCACTGTTTCGGATGCAGAGACGGCAACATCCTGAAGCTGAAACTGAAAAATCAAACAATCGGCGACCGCTCCCACGTTGAGTTCGACGTGACCGAGGAGTATTGCGGCCACCCCCACGTGCTCCACGGCGGCGTTATATGCACCCTCTTCGACGAGGTGATGTACTACGCTTTCGCCCAGTTCGGCATCGACGCCGTCACCACCGCCGTCAGCGTCCGCTACCACGCCCCCACTCTGGCCGGCACCCACATCATCCTCGAGGCTTGGCAAACCGAGCGGCGGGGCAACAGAATCAAGGTAAAATCCGAAATGAAAGACACGGAGGGCAAGCTCCTGGCCGAGGCGGAAGGAACCTTCTTCGTCGTGGACGTGGAACGGCTCATCAAACACACATGAAAGGCAAAAATATGAAAGTTAAATCCTTCTTTACCGCCCTTCTCATCATCCTCGCGGTGGCGGCAAACGCCGACACAACCGTAAAAGGCGTCTACAACGTAGCCGATTTCGGGGCCAAGCCCGACGGCATAACCGACTGCACTAAGGCCTTTCAAAACGCCCTTAACGCCTGCGACAGAGCCGGCGGCGGCGTGGTTAAGGTTCCCGTGGGAGACTTCCTCTTCAAGGGTCATCTCGACGTTCCCCGGAACGTGACAATCGAAGGTGTTGCCTCCGCTCCCGCCCGCTTCGACGACCACCGATCTTCGAGACTGCTGGCGGTTGAGAACAAGGGCAAAGAAGACGGCGAGCCTTTCCTCTACATGCGGGAATGTTCCGCCATAAAGGGTCTTACGATTTTCTATCCCGAGCAGAGCCCGGACCCGGAAAAAGTGGTTGCCTACCCTTGGACCGTTCGGGGCGAGGGCGACAACATCAACCTCGAAGACGTGCTGATGATTAACCCCTACAAAGCGGTTGACTTCGGCACCAAGCCCTGCGGCAGACATCTTGTACGCAACCTCTTCGGCAGCGCCCTCAAAACCGGCATCTTCATCGACAAGTGCTACGATGTGGGCAGACTTGAAAACGTTCACTTCTGGCCTTTCTGGACGGAAAAGATG
>JAGDDM010000144.1 GCA_017958015.1 Abditibacteriota bacterium
CCGCGGCCAACATCGAAAAGGTCCGCTCCTACGGCTGGACAATCGTTGAGGGCGAAAGCGGCAGGCTGGCCTGCGGCACGGAGGGCAGAGGCAGAATGGCGGAGCCGGAGGAAATATTCACCGAAGCGGAACGGGTTTTCGCCCCCAAGGATTTCGCCGGAATCAAAGCCGTTGTCAGCGCCGGCCCCACCCGTGAAGCCATCGACCCGGTGCGGTACATATCAAACCGCTCCTCCGGGAAAATGGGCTACGCCATAGCGGAAGCCCTTGCCCGACGGGGAGCCGACGTCACCATCGTCAGCGGCCCGGTGTCCCTCTCCACCAACCTCAGGCGCATAAACGTGGAGACCGTGTCGGAAATGTACGAGGCGGTTAAGGCGGCCACCGCCGACGCGGATTTGTTCGTCTCCGCCGCCGCCCCCGCGGACTTCACGGTCGATGAGCCGGCAAGCGAAAAGATTAAGAAGAAAGACAGCCTCGACATAACGCTCACCAAGGCGGTTGACATCATATCCTCCATCGACAAGACGAACCTCTTTACGGTGGGTTTCGCCGCGGAGACGGAGAACCTGGAGGAGTACGCTCAGGACAAACTCCGACGGAAGGGTATGAACATGATTGCCGCCAACGACGTCACAAAGGGCGTCTTCGGCTCCGACGAGAACGAGATAATAATTTACACCGAAAAGGAAAAAATCCGCCTTGAGCGCGCTTCCAAGCGGGAAATAGCGGACAAACTTTCGGATATCATAAGGAAACACATGTCATGAACAAAAACGGTTACATATTCACATCCGAATCGGTGACGGAGGGTCACCCGGACAAAATGGCGGACCGCATTTCCGATACGGTCCTGGACGCGGTTCTCACCATGGACCCGGCGGGAAGAGTGGCCTGCGAGACGGTTCTCTCCCCGGACCTGGTTTTCGTCTCCGGCGAGATCGGCCCCAAGGAACTCCTGTCGGAGATAGACGTTGAGGGCATCGTTCGGGGCGCCGCCAAGGAAATAGGCTACAAAGACGCCTCCTACGGCTTCGACCCGAGCTGCGAGATTATAAACCGCCTGAAGCCCCAGTCCTGCGACATCAGCATGGGCGTGGACAAAGGCGGCGCGGGAGATCAGGGTATGATGTTCGGCTACGCCTGCGACGAGACGGCCGAACTTATGCCCCTGCCCATTACTCTCGCCCACAAGCTGGCCAAACGGCTTGCCAACGTGCGAAAGAAAAGCGCGCTGCCCTATCTGCGGCCCGACGGCAAGACCCAGGTGACCGTGAAATACGACTCCGACGGCAAACCCGTTCACATCGAGGACATCGTGGTTTCCACCCAGCACGAAAAGGGCAAAGACCAAAAGATTATACACGACGACGTAACCGAGCACGTCATCAAGGCGGTCATAAAGGGCGGCCTTATGGACGAAAGCACCAGAATCCACATCAACCCCACGGGCAGCTTCGAGTACGGCGGTCCCGCGGCGGACGCCGGCCTTACGGGCAGAAAAATTATCGTGGACACCTACGGCGGCGGCGCCAGACACGGCGGCGGAGCGTTCTCCGGCACGGATCCCACCAAGGTTGACAGAAGCGCCGCCTACATGATGAGATACGTGGCCAAAAACATCGTGGCCGCCGGCATAGCGAACCGCTGCGAGGTTTGGGTGGCCTACGCCATCGGCGAGGCGGAACCCATCGGCGTCTTCGCCGACACCTACGGCACCGGCAAAATAAGCGACGACAAAATCGTATCCCTCATCAGGGAATGTTTCAACCTGGAGCCTCTGGGAATCATCGAGACTCTCAATCTGCGGCGGCCCATCTACAAAGCCACCTCCGCCTACGGCCACTTCGGCAGAACCGACATCGACCTGCCCTGGGAAAAGACCGACATGGCGGTGGTGCTCAAAGAAAAAGCGGGGCTGTAAGTGCGCTACGTGTCGGCGGCGGTTGAGTCCGGTCCCGGCGAACCGCTGACATACCTGATTCCGGAGGGCGCGGACATCCGCCTCGGCGACTGTGTTCTCCTTCCCCTGGGAACCCGCAAGGCGGTGGGTTTCGCCGTGGGCTTTTCGGACACCACGGAGTTTGAGAACACAAAGCCCGTTGAGGCGGTGATAGACACCCCCTTTACCCTCACGGAGGAGCTCATTGACCTGGCGTGGGAGATGTCCCGGATGTACGTCTGCCCCATCGGCAAAGTGTTCACCGTCATGCTGCCGGCCTTTTTCAAACTGAAGATTAGGTGCTCCGTGCCGGCGCCGGAGAGCCTGCCCTCCTACGACGACCTGAAACCCCGGGACACTGCGTTGCTGAAACGCATCTGCCGGGGCGAGGGAGCGGAGGACATCGAAAACCTCTTTGACGGCAGGGAGTCGGAAGTCAAATCCGCCCTCACCCGTCTTGAAAAGGCGGGAATAATAAAACGCCGCTACCGCATCGCGCCGCCGAAGGTCAAAGAACGTATTCTGAAAGGCGTGGCTTTGGGCCATGTGCCGAAAAAGCTGACGGACAAACAGAAAATTGCCGTGGACGCTCTGATTAAGGCCGGAAAGCCCCTGGCCGCCACGCGCCTCGAAAAAGAGTACGGCGTGTCCTCGGCGGTTCAGCGCACCATGATTAACAAAGGCATACTGAAGCCGGCGGAGATAAGAGTTCGGCGGATGCCTCATTTCGGCGCGGCAACCGCTCCCCGGTACGACCTGACCGCGGAACAGACCCGGGCCCTTGAGCGCATAATCGAAGACACGGACGGAAACGCTTTCGCCGAAACACTCCTTTTCGGCGTCACCGCCGGCGGGAAAACGGAGGTCTATCTCCGGGCCATAGAGCACGTGCTGGCCAAGGGCAAAACCGCCATGGTGCTCCTGCCGGAGATTGCCCTCACCACCCAGATTATGAACATTTTTCGGGAGCGGTTCGGCGACGACGTGGCGGTGCTCCACAGCGCCCTTTCCCACGGCGAGCGTTACGACGAGTGGCAGCGCATAGCGGAGGGCGAGGCCAAGGTGGTCCTGGGCCCCCGAAGCGCGGTTTTTGCCCCCATATCGAACCTCGGCATAATCATCATCGACGAGGAACACGAGGACTCCTACAAGCAGGAGGATTCCCAGCCCCGGTACAACGGCAAGGACGTAGCCCGAATAAGAGCGAAGCGAAACAACGCCCTGCTGCTTTTGGGCAGCGCCACTCCCTCCATGGAAACTTTTTACCGGGCCCGCCAAGGCGAAATCGGCCTCATAACCATCACCAAGCGGGTGGCGGACAGACCCATGCCCAAGATGATGGCGGTGGACATGAGGCGCATGTACAAATCCGGCAAGGTGAGCGTGTTCACACCGGAGCTTGAGGAAGCCATGCGGCGGACCCTGGCGGCGGGCAGGCAGATTATGCTCCTGCAGAACCGGCGGGCATTTTCCACCATGTTCCTCTGCCGGGACTGCGGATACACCGCCAAGTGCCCCAACTGCTCCGTGTCCCTAAAGTACCGCAAGTCCTCAAACAGCCTGGTTTGCCACTACTGCGACCACAGCGAGCCCGCCGGAGGCGTATGCCCCAACTGCGGCGGCACACGTCTGGGAAAGTTCGGTATCGGCACGGAACGGGTTGAGGAAGAGGCCAAGAAAGTTTTTCCCGAGGCCAAGGTTTTGCGCTTGGACAGGGACACCACCACCGCCAAGGGCTCCCATGAGGCTATTCTTTCGGAGTTCCGACGCTCCGGGGACATTTTGGTGGGCACACAGATGATTGCCAAGGGTCTCGATTTTCCCGGAGTCACTCTCGTGGGCATAATCAGCGCCGACACATCCCTGGGCCTGCCGGACTTCCGAGCCGGTGAGCGGACCTTCAGACTTCTGGCTCAGGTGGGCGGCAGAGCGGGCCGGGGCGAGGACCCGGGACAGGTTATCGTTCAGACCTTCGACCCGGAGAATACGGCGGTTGAGAAGGCCATGAACCATGACTACGTGGGATTTTACGAGTCGGAAATAGGCGACAGAGCGGAGCTCAACTACCCGCCTTTCACCCATCTCGCCACCATCCTCTCCTCCGACGAGGACGAGGACAGGGCCATGAGCCGAGCGGCGGAAATGGCGGAAGCGTTAAAGTCGCTGCCACCGGAGTTGTCCCGGAAACTGACGGTTATCGGCCCCGCCCAGGCGTCGCTGGGAGTCATCAAGAACAAGCACAGATTCAGAATTATTTTGAAGTCCCCCAAGCGGGAGACATTGGTTGAGGCCCTTAGGCTGGCCTTCGACAAGGCGCCCGGTTGCGCCAAACACATCACGCCGGACATCGATCCCGCGACGCTGATATAAACGAACGAAAAAGCGGCGGCTGACCGCCCGTAAGGAAACAAAATGGAAATAACAAAAGAAGTAGTCAAATACGGAAACGAGGTTCTGCGGGAAAAGTGCGAGCCCGTGGAGGAAGTCACCGACGAACTGAAGCAAACCATCGCGGAGATGATAGACCTTATGCACGAGAGCAACGGCGTGGGTCTGGCGGCTCCCCAGGTGGGTCTCACTCTCCGCTTCTTCGTCTACGACGTGGGCGACGACAAGGGAGCCCACGCCCTCATTAACCCCAAAATCGTGAACAAAATCGGCGTGCGCTGGGACAGCGAGGGCTGCCTGAGTATGCCCGGTCTCTACGGCGACGTTCTTCGGGCGGACAAGGTGGTTGTCACCGGTCTGGACGAAAACGGCAACAAGGTCCGCATGAAGGCCTCCGGCCTCCTCTCCACCTGCATTCAGCACGAAACGGACCACCTTGACGGCGTTCTTTTCATCGACAAGGCGGACCCGGAAACGCTCCACACCGGCAAGGTTCCCGGCCGCGACAACGACAGCGAGGATGAGGAAGAATGAGAGTGGTTTTCATGGGCACAACGGACTTCGCGGTGAAGTCCTTGGACAAGTTGGTGGCCATGGGCGCCGACGTCCTTGCCTGCGTCACCCAGCCGGACCGTCCCAAGGGCCGGAAGAAAATCCTCACTCCCCCGCCGGTGAAGGTGTACGCCCTGGAGCACAATATTCCCGTGCTCCAGCCGGAAAAGATTTCCTCTCCGGAGGTCTTCGAGGACCTCAAAGCCCTGGGGAATCTCGACTTCATCGCAGTGGCGGCATACGGTCAGAAAGTCCCCAAATCCGTTCTCGACATGCCCCGCTACGGTTGCGTCAACGTTCACGGCTCCCTGCTTCCCCGCCACCGGGGGGCGGCGCCCATGCAGTACACCCTCCTCTGCGGCGACAAAGTGGGCGGCGTCACCACCATGATGATGGCGGAGGGTCTGGACACCGGCGACATGCTCCTTAAGGCCCAAATCGACATTGACGACAACGACACCGCCGGCACCCTCACTCCCAAACTTGCCGCCCTGGGCGCCGACCTGCTGGAAAAAACCCTCATGGGCATGATGAATGGCGAAATAACCCCCATACCTCAGGACGACAGCGCGGCCACCGTCGCCCGCTCGTTAAAATCCGACGCGGGATTTATCGATTTCGCGAAATCCGCCCAAGAGACCCTTAACATTTATCGGGGCACCACTCCCGCCCCCGGCGCCTACACCCTCACCGAGGGCAGGCGGCTGAAGATTATCGCCGCGGAGAAAGCGGATGCCCAAGGCGAACCCGGCACCGTGTTCGATGTCACCAAAAAGGGCATCGTGGTCTGCTGCGGCGAGGGCGGAGTGCTGCTCAAGGAGCTTCAGCCCGAGGGCAAGAAGCCCATGGCCGCCGCCGACTATGCCCGGGGCAAAAGGATTGTTAAAGGTGACACGCTCCGCTAAGGTGACCTTCCTGCCGGAGGGAACCGTGTTCACCGCCCAAGTGGGCGAAACGCTGGCTCGGGTGTGCTTCCGAGCGGGTCGGGATTTGCAAACCCGATGCGGCGGCGTCGGCAAGTGCGGCAAGTGCGCCGTGAAAACCGACCGGGGCACAGTCCTCGCCTGTCAAACGAAAATCACCGGGGATATCACCTGCGAAGTACCCATCAAAAAGGAAGAAATCACCCTCCGCCGGTACGCTCCCACCCCCACAAGCTACGGCGCCGCCGTTGACCTGGGCACCACCACCATCGTCTGCCGAATAATCGACCTCACGGACGGATCCACCGCGGCCGAAGCCTCATGTCTCAATCCCCAAACCCGTTTCGCCGCCGACGTCATCGGCAGAATCGGCTACGCAGACTCCTTCGGCACCGCCGACATGCGTGCTCTTGCCGTCAACTCCCTCCGAAACCTCCTGAAAGCGGCGGAAGCGGAATCGCCGGAGCGGTGCGTGATTGTGGGCAACACCTGTATGACCCAAATCATCGCCGGTCTCCCCGTAAGCGGTCTGGGGCAGGTCCCCCACGAACCCGCCTTCTTCGACAAAATTATCGACACCCGTATCGTTCCCGATTGCGAAACCCTTATAATGCCCCCCATCGCCGGATTCGTGGGCTCCGACACCTCGTCCCTCCTTACCGTCACCGCCGAGGAGGACGGCAAAACCCGGCTCATCATCGACATCGGCACCAACGCCGAGGTGGCGCTGGCGAAAGGCGACGAAATATACGTTTGCTCCTCCGCCGCGGGACCCGCCTTCGAGGGCGCGGAAATAAGCGCCGGCATGAGAGCGGCAGCGGGGGCCATATACGACGTTAAAATCGTTGGCGGCAAGCCGGAAGTAAAGACCATTGACGGCGCCACGGCCGCGGGCATCTGCGGCTCCGGAATGATTTCCGCTTTGCGGGCCATGGCAAGGACGGAAATAATCTCCTCCTCCGGACGCCTGCCGGAACCCTACGAATTGGCTAAAGACGTGTTCATCACCCCCACCGACGTGCGGAAACTTCAGCTTGCCAAGGCGGCGGTGCGGGCGGCGGCGGAAACCCTTATCCGAACCACCGGAAAGCGGCCGGAGGAAATACTCCTGGCCGGCGCCTTCGGCTCCTCAATCAACCCCGAAGACGCCAAGGCCATAGGCCTGATCCCGGATTTACCCGCCAAGTCCGTCGGCAACGGCGCCGGGGACGGCGCGGCGCTCATGGTGTACGACAGCCGGCAAATCCAACGAGCCCTCGACATCTCAAAGCGAGCCTACCACATCGAACTTGCCGCATACCCGGACTACACGGATTTATTAACCGAATACATGTTCTTCTGAAAAAATCCTCTCATCCGAGAGGATTTTTTGTTGCACCTATTGATTTTTTTGGCCGGTTGTTGTAAAATATACGTACTTTCAAGTTTTTCGAAAAATCGCGGGGAACAATGAAGTACGAAACAAGCATAACCGAAGAAGAATCCAAAGTCATCGAAGAGCTTCGCTGTCCGGCGAAAAAAGTGCGTCTGACGACGGAGAACGGCCACGTGACGGGGCTTGAGATACGGAGCGCGAATCTGGAGGCGCTGCCGGAGAGCATCTGCGCGCTCAAATATCTGCGCTTCCTCATTCTGCCCATCAACAGTCTGCGCCGCCTGCCGGAGACCCTCTGCCGCCTCACGAACCTGGTCGAACTCGATCTCAGCTACAACAAACTGACCTCTCTCCCCGCCGGTTTCGCCGACCTCACGGGTCTGCGGCGTCTGTGTCTGCGGGAAAACGACATCAAACTCATGCCGGACGTGTTCGGCAAGATGACCCACCTCACGGATTTGGACCTGGCCGGCAACTGGTTCGAGGTGCTGCCGGAAAGCATATGCAAACTCCGGGACCTCTGCCGGCTGAACATCCAGTACAACGCACTGAAGACCCTGCCGGAACGCTTCGGCAACCTCATAAATCTCCGGGACTTCTGCGCCTCCTTCAATCTGCTTGAGTCCCTGCCCAAGAGTTTCGGCGGCCTCCTCTCCCTGCGAAACATGGACATCCGCTACAACAAACTCCGCGCTCTGCCGGAGAGCTTCACAAGCCTCGCGTCCCTCAGCAAGGTGAACCTGTCCCTGAACTTCCTGCGCTCTCTGCCGGAGAACATGGGCAAACTCTCCGCCCTCAAAAACCTCTGCGTCCGCTACAACCTGTTGGAGACGCTGCCCGGAAGCCTGGGAAGTATCGAGAGTCTGCAAAAGGTGAACCTCTCCCACAACAAGATAAAATCCCGGGATGAGGTACGGAAAATTTTCGTAAACGGCGTCCTCATCAGATTCTGATATTGATTTTTTCGCTCCGTAGGGTTAAAATGGAATCAAACCCTACGGAGGTATCATCAATGAAAAGAATCCTACTCACCCTCGCTCTCCTCGCCCTGTGCGTCGGAGTCCACGCGGACAAGGTTGTCTACTGCAACCACCCCGCTTTCGGTCTGTCACCCTACACCTGGCACCTGACAACCACCTTCAACACTCCCACGGCGGAAGCCCCCAACCCCGGCGCCTACATCAAAACGATTGTGTCCGGCACAACCTCGGTCAAACTCCGCCTTGACACTTCCGCCAACAAAGCCACCGGCCTTCGGACCAACGTCTACATTATGTACACCGTGGACGACGGCCCCTTCACAATCTACGAGCTCAGCGGCGCCGACGACATCGACGAAGTCACCCTGGCGGAAAACCTGGACAAATCAAAGGACCACAAGGTTGAGGTCTACTTCAAATCCGCAAGCCTTATCGGCCGCTGGGAAAGCTCCAAAACCCACCTGCGGGTGAAAGCCCTGGTTCTGGACGACGGCGGCGCGATTAAGCCCTTCCCCAAGCGGAGCAAGTACGCCATGATCTACGGTGCTTCCGGCACCGAGGGCGTCGGCGCCGTGTCCAAGTTCATCACCTGGAACGACACCTCCACCTGCAACGCCGTCTACTCCTACCCCTCCATGCTCTTCGAGGCTCTGGACTGCGAATACGGCCAGATAGCCAGCGGCGGCTGGGGCATTTGGCAAAGGGAGATGCCCATTCCCCCCATGCACGAGAGTTGGAGCTATCTGTGGAAGGACGTGTCCCGGCTTAAAAACGGCAAGTTCAGCCCGAAACCGGACTACATCATCATCCACATGGGCGGCAACGACCGGCGGCTTTCGGACAACAACTACAACATCGACATCATCACCCCCTATCTGAAGATTTTGAGAGAGATGCGCGCCGCCGCCCCCGACTCGATTATATTCTGCACAGTCTCCGTCACCGGCGCCCACAGAGAGAACATCCGCAAGGTTGTGGAGAAGTTCAATGACAAGCGGGTTGTGTTCATAGACGTCCCCAGCGTCAACTGCAAGGTTCCCGCCGGTGAATCCCGACCCACCTCCGTCACCTACGACGCGTGGCACCCGGATGTCTACGGCAACGGCATCATCGCCGCCTGCCTCACGGCGGAGATACAAAAGGCCATCGACAAACTCGAAAAGTAAATCATGAAAAAGATTCTTGTTCCGCTCCTCATATTGCTCTCCGCCGCCGCCTATTGCGTCGACTTTAAGACCGATAAACCCGGCAACCTCTACGTTTCCGGAGACGATATGAGGGCGGAGTTCATATCCGACACCGCCGCGCCGTGGTCCGTAACTTTCCGTGATTCCTTCGGCAACGCGATAGGTCGCAAAGACGGCAAATCTTCGGAAAAGTTCGCTCTTAAACTGCCCAAAGTCATGGGCTGTGTACGAATCGAATGGAGCCACGGCGGAGACAGCGGCGCCGTCTACTACGGTCTTATCCCGGACAACTCCGCCCTCTTCGGCAAGCCCGGCTCCCCCTTCGGCGTCAACACCCACTTCAATCAGGGCTGGGACCTCGCCCTCGGCGAAACCGCCCGCCGAGCGGGAATCACTTGGATTCGGGATGGGGAAGCCAACCCGGACGACAGGGGTGTGGCGGCGGCGAAAAAGTACGGACTGCGGTATATGCCCTGCTTCACCTTCTCCGTGGTCAACACCCTGCCCTCAATTATCGAAAAAACGAAGAAGGGCGACACCGACTTCGCCGAAGAGATTGATTTCTTCGTTAAATTCGCCGAGAAGTACGGAGATTTCGTCACCGTCTACGACATCTGCAACGAGCCCAACAACACCCCTTGGACAAACCTGGGCGGCGATTGGAGCGGCGGGCCCTGGCTGGACGTGTTTTGCAAGTGGGGAGCCCAGGTTGCCGCCGCCATCCGCAAAGTCGATTCCGACGCGGAAATAATGTGGGAAGACATCGATATCGGCCACCTCTGGGCGAAGCAAATGGCGGAAAACGGAATCACAACCGAAGCGGACATTATCGCCGCCCACCCCTACAATCTCCACAGGGAAAACCCGCTGCCGGAGAATCAGGGCTTCGACAAAGACAACGACGAACTGCGAAAGCTCATGGCGGAAAAAGGCCTAAAGTGGCGCCTCATGGACGGGGAAGTGGGCTACTCATCCTACGAGGTGAACGAAAGCAACAAAGACCACCACTACACTCCCTGCTCCCCCCTGCTGCAGGCATCCTGGCTGGCCCGCATGTATATCACCCACCTGTCAAACGGCGTGGAGCGGGTGTTTTGGTACGATTTGAAGTGCGACGGCGCCGACCCCCACGAGCCGGAACACAACTTCGGACTCATACGCCACGACGGCACCCCCAAGCCGGCGATTTGCGCCTACGCCAACCTTATAAATATCCTTGAGGGCTGCCGGTGGACCGGGTTCAGGGACGGGATATACACCTTTGTAAGCCGGGAGGGCAAAAAGTGCGCCGCCGCCTGGGTACCGACAGGCACCGGCACAGCCTCCGTCAAAACCGACGCCCGCAAAGCGACCCTCATCGACCTCTTCGGCAACAGGCGCACCGTGAAACCGGTTAAGGGCGAACTTAAACTCACCCTCACCGAGTCGCCCGTATACCTCATCGGACTTTGAGACAAAAAATCCCGACCGCCAAACGACGGTCGGGATTATTTTTTCGGGTTTACTTCTTCTTCGGCGCTATCCGCGCTCCGCTATGACAAAGGCAACGCGCCGTAAGATTTCAGCCTTATATCGGATTGATTTCGATATCGGCGATATCCAAGGTTGAGTTTCTCAAAACCCGCACCATAACCGCGGTGAAGCCGTTGCTCCAGGCGGGCACGGTAAAGAGATATCTCACGGTGGTCCATTCGCCGCTTCCCAGCTGCGGGAATCTGTATTTATACACGTTGGAAGTTATCAAATCCAACAGTGTTCTGGAGGGGTTCATGCTGTCCTCCGCCTGTATCCTTATGCCCACGCTCTGATTGGTCGCGGCGGTGGTTCTCATTTTGAGGACCACCTGGTAGGATCTGCCGGGGGTAAGCTGCTGTTTGAAATAGGCGTAGGGACTTCCGCTTGCGGACTTGGTGAGCACGAGACACTTTTCGCCGTCGACGGTCCCGGCTGTCACGGTGCCGTTGCCGTCGCCTCTGAACATGTAGGGAACGTTGATGCCGTAGTGGTTGTAGGAACTCAGGTTCGCCCCGTCCTCAAAATCCGTGAAGTCGTACTTCACCATGGGCTTGTACACGGGACCCTGCTCACCCATAAGCAAATTATACACATTCACCGGCTGCAGTATGCCCTCTTCGTCCCGCAGATACTCGATGGCGTCCGCAAGGGCTTTCAGCTTGACCGCGGCGTTCTTGGGGTTGTTGGTGCTGTAAGGCTTGTGGAACAGAATGTTTATCCGCATTCCGATTTTGGCGAAGCCTCTCAAAAACTTCACGCACTCCTCTTTCGTGTCCGGAAGATAGGAGGAGTTAATCGTCTGAGAAAAATATCTGTTCTCCGCGTTTCTCACGGCGTAGGGCCAGGCGGCGTAGGCTCTGGAGTACATGTGGGATTTCTTGATAATCGAAGCGGTGAGGGAGTTCTCCGCCAGGGATTTATTGTTTATGTTTCCGTTCGCGGTGGTCCATCCGCCGGGCTGGGTAAAACCGTAGATTTTCAGTCCGATGGTTTTGGTATAGGTGCCGAAACCGTTATCCGTGTGGGACTCCAAATCGGTCTTGTTGCCCACTATGGCATTGAAGGCCTGTTCATAGGTGGTGGGCTCGACTTCGTGGGAAGCGGAATGGTTGGCAATCTCGCAGCCGTATTCCCAGCTGAGCTCTTTGAGCTGCTCCCAGGTAAAGTAGCCGGCACTTCCGGTGTGATAGGCGCACACGGAATGGGTGATGGGAATGCCCTTGGAATAAAAATACTCCTGGGGCGACAGACCGCCGAACACATTCGCCTTGTCCTGAGCGGCGTCCAGCCACTCGCCGTACCCGTCATCCGCGCTTACGGCCACAAGACCTTCGGTGTAGGGGAGGAAAAATCTCTCCGCCGGCACGGTGTCGGAGTCGGAGAGTCCGGACCCGGAGGCGCTCGCGGAGGCTTCGCGGAGGCCCGCGGCGCCGGAGTTCTTATCCGAGGATTCCGCCGCGGAGGTCTTCGTCACGGTTATGCCGCTCAGATAAAAGAATCCGTCGGCGCCGGAAACATCTTCGTATCTCAGTCCGCCGAAATCGAAATCGATATATTCCGCCTGCGCTTTTTCCCCCAACTCGCCCTTATACACGAAACGGGCGGAGTAGCGACCGCCGCCCAAGGCGGAAAAGTCGGAAGCGGTAAAGCGGTGAACGACTCCGCTCCAGCCGGAGACGAAGTCGGAGGCGAGGTCGTAATATCCCAGCGTCACAACGGTGTTCGCCGGTATTCCGTCCGTGTTCGGGAGCGTGAAGGACAAAACCACGGCGTCGCCGCTCTTCAAGGCGTTGTCGCCCACAAACCAATCGTATTTCTGTCTCAGCGCGCCCACAACCGAATATCCGCCGTCGGCGGGGGAAACGGTGACGCCGTGCTTGTCGCCGCTTATAATCTTCGAGGGCGAATATCCGCCGTCCCTTACCGTCCACATATCCGCGGAACAAACCGAGCACAGAATCAGCGCGAACAGCGCGGCGGCGAAAAGCGTTTTCGGGTATCGCGTACATATATTATTAATCATTTCGATATCTCCGGAATCTCGGCCGGAAGCCGTGAAATACACCCCGCGCCGCGAAAACCGACAACACCGGTTTCGACTTTTTTATATCCGCGAGGATAAGCAAGTATATCAAACAAAAAAGAAATCGTCAAGTTACGGACACGGTCGCTTTAACCTCCCCGGCGCCGTACCGACAATTATCACACCCCGTATTGATTATTCCATCGGAATGGGTTAAAATAGTGGTATGATGCGAAAATACATTCCTTATATACTCTTTTTAATACTCGTCCTCATATTTCTCCGGGAGCCCATCTTCAAGGGCAAAGCCCTTTTGCCCGGCGACGACCTGGCATACATGACTCCCGGAAGAGAATCGGTTATACCCTTTCAGTGGAACCCCCTTCGGTTCGACGCCATATCCCAGTTTTACCCGTGGCGGGTGCATCTGGGCCGGTGCCTGCGCGCGGGAAAACTGCCGGAGGTGAACCCGTACCAATTCAACGGCACCCCCTTCATCGCCAACGGACAGTCGGCGGTGTTCTATCCCCCGAACCTTATCTTCATAATGAAGGACACCGTAACCGCCTTCACGATTTTCGCGGCGCTCCACCTTTTCGCGGCGCTGTGCTTCACTTTTTGGTTCGCCCTGTCTCTGGGCATGTCCCGAAAGGGGGCCTTCGTATCCTCGGTGGTCTTTGCCTTCGGGGCCTTCATGATTATGTGGCTTGAGCTGCCCACCTTCATATCCGCGGCGGTGTGGCTGCCCATGACTTTGTTCCTCACAACGAAATATTTCGACACTAAAAACCTCGGCATGGCCATGCTGGCCGGCTGCTCCCTGGCCCTGGCGTTCCTTGCCGGACATTTGCAGATAGCTTTCTACGTATCCCTCGGCGCCGGGCTTTGGTTCCTTTACAAAATCTTCGAGTCCCGCAACGCCAAGGCTTTCCTCGGCCTCGCTCTGTTCGTCCTTGTCTCACTGTGCGTTGCCTCGCCCCAGATTGTACCCTCACTGGCGTTTTCGAAGCTCTCCCACCGGGTGCGGACCGCGGACAAGGCGGGTTACGAATCCTTCATCGCCAACCGGGTGGAGCCTTTCCGCTACATAACCGCTTTCTGCCCCTACTTCTACGGCTCCACATCCCTGTACGACTATTGTCTTTTGGGGCCCATAGGCAAAAAGATGTCCTCCGCCGCCGACGAGATGGAGGACGGCATGTACTGCGGCATTCCCGCCGTATTCCTGGCCGTCTTTGCCTGTTTCACGCTGCGGAAATCGAAAAACGCCCGCTTCTTCGCCGCTCTGTTCGCCCTGTCCCTGCTTATGGCCTCCGGCACTTTTCTGAACGCGCCCTTCTACTATCTGGTGCCCGGCTTCTCGGCTCTGGGCGGTCCCAACAGAATACTCCTTCTGTGGACATTCTCCCTGGCGGTTCTCGCGGGCTTCGGTTTCGACGAATGGTCATTGGGCAATAACTTCAAAAAGGGTCTGAAGGTCTGCGGCATCACCACGGTGATCCTATTGCTCACCCTGTTCATCGCCAACATTTTCTGCTTCAAAGAAGGCATCAGTCCCATGGGGAGCCACCCATCGATCATCTTCCAACTGTATATTTCGACATTCCTTATGACGGCACTCACTATGTGCCTCCGCGACTTCAGCAAATTCACCGCGGTTTTCCTGATCATCCTGACTATCGCCGATCTCCACGCTATCGGTTTCTACGCGAACCCCACCTGCGACAGACGCAGAGTCTTTCCGGAGACGGAGCTGGTTAAGGTTCTGAAGCGGGAGATGAAACCCGGAGACGTTATGGCGGTGATAAATCCCCAATGGAGTCTTTTCAAAACACCCTCGGCGATTCTGCCGGGCAACTCGGCCACGGTGTACGGTCTTCACGACGCCGGAGGCTACGACTCACTCTACCTCCGCTCCTACAAGGACCTGACCTGCGAACTCTGCGGCGAGGACACATCGCCGGCGGAGAACGGGAATATGCTTACCTTTAAGAATTTCACTCCGGAGATGAGCAAAATCGCCAATATAATCGTAAGTATAAGACCGGTGAAAGGCGGCGTTCTCGTGGGCAGCGCGAACGGCGTCAACGTGTTCCGTCTGCCCGGAAAACCGGAAAAGCAAAAACTCCCCAAACTGCCCTCACCGAAGCCCTATCTCGTTCTCGCGGGACTTGCCGCGGCCGCCTCCGTGGGCTGCGCCCTGAGAGGTAGGAAATGAACCGGGAAAAAAGGTTCGTCGTTGTCTGCGCCCTCACCGCCTGTTTTTTGGCGTCGATTCCCTATCTGTGGGGGCTTTTCATAACAAACGAGAACTTTGTGTTTCGGGGCTTCACCCACAACATCGACGATGTGTGCGTGTACCTGTCCTGGATGCGGCAGGCGGCGGACGGGTCGCCCTTCATCACCAATCTGTTCACGAACGATCCCCAGAGCGGCAGAGCATTCAACGTCCTGTTCCTGCTTCTGGGGCTCTTTTCCCGCGTCACCCGGATTCCCCTTGAGATAACCTTCCACCTGGCCCGGCTCCTGTCCGGATTTTTCCTCGTTTTTGTCCTGTGGCGGTTCTCCCGTAACTTCCTCACGGAGGAACGGCAGCGGAAAATCGCGGTGCTTCTCCTTTGTTTCACCTCCGGTCTCGGCTGGGTTCTCGGCGGCCCCCACAGCCTCACGGGCTCCGCGGATTTGTGGCAGCCGGAATCGGTGACTTTCCTTTCGATATACCTGAACCCCCTGTTCTGCGTGTCCCTCATGCTGATTATCGGCGGCTACGACTGCCTCCTGAAAGGCCGTGGTGTGCGGGCCGGTCTCTGCCTGCTGCTTCTGGGAAACATCCACACCTACGACATCGTCACCTTCGCCGCCGTGTGGAGCGTGTATCTCATCTGCCTGTGGATTAAGGAACGCCGGTTCCCGGCGCGGCTCGTTCTCATGAGCCTTGCGGCCGCCGTCATAGCTCTGCCCTCGGCACTCTATCAGCTTTACATTTATAAGATAGACCCGGTGTACTACGCCCGGGCCAACTCGGCGGCATTGTCGCCCAAGGTTTGGATGTATTTCATGGGCTACGGGCTTACTTTCCTGTTCGCCCTGTGGGCCCTCGTGAGCCGAAAAATCGGGACGCGCCTTCTGCCGGCGGTTTGGGCGGTTGCGGGTTTTGTTACCCCCTACATTCCCGTGGGACAACAGCGTAAACTGGTTATGGGACTCCATATTCCCCTGTGCTTTCTTGCGGCGGCGGCGGTTGCCCATATCACGGCAAACATGAGCCGGCGGGGACGGGTCGCCCTCATCGGAGCGGTTCTCGTTCTCGGCTGCGTCAGCAACGCCATGTTTATGGGCGAGGATTTGTACTTCCTCAATAACTCCACCACGGCGCCCCGATTCTCCCCCTTCGCCTCCCGTCAGGAACTTCGGGCGGCGGCGGAATTGCGTAAAGTCACTCCTCCGGGCGCTACAATCGCCGCGCCGCCCATGAACGCCGTGTTCCTGCCCTATCTGACGGGTCGGGCGGTGTATATGGGCCACTGGTCGGAGACGCCGGACTATCGGGGCAAACTGAATACCCTTATGAATATGCTGGGGTACAAATCGGATTTGCCGAAGGAGGAAGTTCGGGACGCTCTGAAGGGCGTGGACGCGTTTCTGCTGTCGCCGGAGGATACTCTGCCGGACGGATATGAGGTTGTGTTCGGGAACGAGGCGTTCAGAGTGGCGAAAAAGATAAAAGTTGCGGTGAAATTCGGGAATTGAGACCTATCAAAAACCGAATCTTATTCGCGGCATGGTATGAGAATACTTTCATACTTTTGCATTGTTTTACAAAAAAATCACAAAAGACACCGCCCCGCGAGATAGAAAAAGCCCTGCGAGAGTTAGCCGACATACACGAAAGGAGTAAGGAAAATGAGTAACGGTCCCTTCGGAAGAACTTGGGAAGAATTCGAAAAAGAAGTATTCACACCGGAAGAAATTGCCGAGAGCAAACTCCGTGTCGCCCTTATGTGTCGCTTTATCGACGCCGGGAACGAAGCGGGGATAAGCCAAAGAGAACTCGAAAAACTCAGCGGTATCAGCCAGTCCTCCATAGCGAGAATGGAAAAAGGCTATACGGTACCTCAATTGAACACCTTGCTTAAACTCTTGGC
>JAGDDM010000145.1 GCA_017958015.1 Abditibacteriota bacterium
CGCCACCGTGGGAGCGCAGTCGTTCAGGGTAACCACACCTTTTCGGCGGGTTGAGGGGGAATAAAGAAGGCCGCCCTTTTCGAATCCGGGACCCTTAACCGCCAAAAGTCCCAACAGCTCCCCGGTTTCCTCGTTCGGGAGAGCGTGGACCGCCAGCATGAGGGTGTCGCCCTCATCCAAAAGAGAATCGGTTTTTTCCAGAAGCTCCGCCAGATCCGCGGAGATTTTTTTCGCGACGGTCTCCGCCCTTTTCGGCGCGCAGTCCGGGGCTATCCGGGCCAGGCGGGCAAAATCCCCGAAATCAATCACAACGAGACCGCTTTCGGCGAAATATTTTTCCGCCTCCGCGACGGTGAAGTCGATATTCGTTTTGAGGCCGCAGGGAGACGCGGGGTCTTTAATGAGGAGGTTGGGGTCGGAGACGGCGCCGAAATCCACGCAGCCGGAGTCGTCGAAGCAGGCGGCTACGTCCTCCCGGTGCTTTTCCGAAAGGGTGTCGCAGTTGCCGATGAAAGTCCGCTTCACGTTGTTGGCCGACAAAAGTTTGCCCAGGGCGCCGGGCATTGCTCGGTAGCCGGAGGTTTCGTTTCGGCGGCGCAGGGAAATGACGGAAGGGGCGACGACCTCGCCGGCGGTTTTGCCGCCCACGGTGAAGGAGCGGAACTCCTCGGCGGTAATTCCGCCCTCAAGGGTGTCGTCCGGCGACGCGGGCATGAAGCCCTCTTCCCCGATGGCGGGTTTGCCGGAGCCGAAGGTGAGGGCCGCGGCCCAGCGCTCCGTGTCTTTGGGGGTTTTGCCGGTTTTCACGTTCATTATCCCGGCGGAGGAGGACTTGAGGAAGGATGACATTGCCGGGGAGGAAAGGAGGATGTTCGTGGGGGCGCAGGGAGCCAGAACCACCGCGGTTTTGGGGTACGCGGGAGCGGAAAGGAGCAGAAGAAGGAGGGCGGCGAGACGCTTCATTCCTCCGTCTCCGTTTCCGTCTTTTTGTTTCTTTCGTAGTAGGTGTCCAGAATAGCTTTGCACACCGGTCCCGCCGCTTCTCCGCCGTGTTTGCCGTGCTCGATTATGCAGGCCACGGCGATGTCCGCGTCGGAGTTTTCGTCCGGGGCGGCGAAACAGATGAACCAGCCGTGGGCGGCGCCTCTCGTTTCCGCGGAACCGGTTTTGGCGCAGACGTACACGCCGGGCACATCCGCCACTTTACCGGTGCCTCTGCCGGAGACAACCGTGCGGCGCATGGCTCGTTTCAGGGTGTCGAAATGGGCTTTTGAGGCGGAAACCTTGGAGTTCATTTTCGGTATGGTGCGCTTTATGAGCTTTCCGGTTTCCGGGTTGCGTATCTCATCCACAAGGTAGGGGCGGTAGACTTTGCCGCCGGTGCCGCAGGCCGCCGCCACCAGAGCCATCTGAAGGGGCGAGGTTTCCACGAAGCCCTGGCCGATGCTGCAGTTGATTGTATCGCCCGGATTCCAGCGGCGGTTTTCCGCCTTTTTGAATCTGTCCCGTTTCCATTTGGATGTGGGCATGGTGCCGACGTGTTTGTCTTTATATCGGTTTTCGCCGGGCAAGTCGATGCCGGTGGCTTTACCCAGACCGAATTCCCGGCCGGTGGCGGCAATCCTGTCGATTCCCAATTTGAGACCCAGTTTGTAGAACCACACGTCGCAGCTTTCGGCGATGGCCCTGTTCATGTCCACGCCGCCGCCGTGGGTGCTCCAACAGCCGAATCGGCGCCCGTATTTGAAGAAGCCGGGGCAGGCGACGGTGGTGGCCGCGGCGCAGAGGTTGTTTTTGAGACCGGCGATACACATTACCGGCTTGAAAGTGGAGCCCGGGGGATAGACGTTGTTCACCGCCCTGTTTTGCAGGGGGTGGTGTTTGTTGTTTATGATGGCGTTCCAGTCCTTGGAGTTTATGCGCTTAACGAAAAGGTTGGGGTCGTAGGAGGGGGAGTTGGCCATGGCCAGCACGGCTCCGGTTTTGGGGTTGAGGGCCACAACGGAACCCACTTGACCGCCCAGAGCTTTCACCGCGGTTTTCTGCAAGTCCCTGTCCACGGTGAGAGTGAGGGTGGCGCCGGGAACGGATTTCTTTTCGCCCAATGTGCGGACAACTCTGCCCGCGGCGTTCACCTCAACCCGCTTGCCGCCGTCAGAGCCCCGGAGGAGGTCCTCATATTGGCTTTCGAGACCCGCTTTGCCCACGTAGTCGCCCAGGCGGTAGGGTTTGTCCGTTCCGGCGAACTTTTCGTATGTTTCCTTGCTGACTTCGCCGATGGAGCCCATGATGTGGGCGTAGAGCCGGCCGTCGGGGTAGTTGCGGACCTGTGTCAGCTCCACGGACACGTTGGGGAGATCCATGCGCCGCTCGCCGATGCGGGCCACTTTGTCCAGAGAAACGTCCATGGCGATGCATGTGGGGAGTCCTTCCCGGATTTGGGTCTTGTGGGCCTCGAAAAGAATTTCCTCGGGGGTCATTTCAAGAATGGAGGAGAGGAGATCCATGGCCTTTTTGTTTTCCTTCAGCTCGGAGGGAATGGCCATGACGGTGAAGCGGGGGGTGCTGGTGGCGATTACCCGGCCCCGATTGTCCAATATGGAGCCCCGGGGAGCCCGGATGTGGACGACCTTAACCCGGTTGGCCTCGGCGGCCTTCAGGAGATTGTCGCCCTTCACCATCTGCAAAAACCACAGACGGACGATAATCGTTCCGAAGAGAAGAACGATTATCAGAGCGCAGATATGGGCCCGGAGAATCCGGGTGTTTCTGTCGTCGGAGAGAAAAAGCATGTTACCTGCCGTGGATGTTGCAAATCCGCGAAGGCATGTCGCCGGCGGTGAAGGTCTTGCGGACGCTGTTGGGGCAGCTGCTGCCGGCAATCATTCCGGAGGCGGGGCACACCGATACGGTGACGGTGTGCTCGCTTCTTTCGGATCTTTCGGAGGACGAGGCTACCCGCTTGCCCAGAGCGCTTTTGGCAACCCTTGTTCTTCCGGAACGGGCGTCGTCGGAGGGGGTGTTTTCCGTGTCGCCGGAGTCCCGTTCCCGGGGAGCGGGCTCGCTTTGACGGGTGGATTCCGGTCGGGATTGCCGTCCGCCGCCGCCGTGCTGGGTGCAGTACCCACTCGGTTCCTCGCCGGGACTGAAGGTCTTGGTTCGCCAGTGGGGACATCTGCGGGTGGCTCTCATGCCGGAGGAGCCGCAGACTCTTACGCGGATCATGCCGTCGGAGGATTCCTTGGGCTCGAAAGCGCTGTCGCCGTCCTCATCCAAGGTGTCGCTTCCGCGACCGTTCCGCCGTTCGGTTTTCCGCACGTCGTCGTCAACGTTCTCGATTTTCCGCGGCTTGCCCTTGTAGGTTTTGTTGCAGATGGGCAGGGCCTTGGACATGTAGTTCTGCCAGATGTATCCGCAGGTGTTGCTGCCCCAGGCGTTGTACATGGGGGAATAGTCGTCGTTGCCTACCCACACCACGGAGACAAGGCGGTTGGGGACATAGCCCGCCCACCAAGCGTCTCTGTTGTCGTTGGTGGTGCCGGTTTTGCCTCTGGCGTCGGCGATGCCCCTGATGGGTCTGCCGGTACCGGAGGTCATAACCGCCCGGAACATCTGGTCCATCATGCGGTTTTGGGCGGGAGTTATTACTTTGTTGCCCTTGGGCTTGTTTTCCTCGATAATGTTGCCTTTGGTGTCCGTAACTTTGGTGATGGCGATGGGCTGCATGTGGATGCCGTTGTTGGCGAAGGTGCCGTAGGCGTTGCAGATATCCAGAAGCTTTACGCCCTTGACGCCGCCCAGGGCTATGGCCAGATAGGGCTCTATGTCGGAGGTGATGCCCATGTCGTGGGCGTATTTCACCACGTTTTTGGGGCCCACCTCTTTGCACATCTTAACCGCGGGAATGTTCATGGACTGGGCCACGGCGGTCTGCATGGTGACGGTGCCGTGGTAGCGGCGGTCGAAGTTCTTGGGAGACCAGGGCTTGCCGCCGGAACGGAAAGTCACCGGGGCGTCCACAATGGTTGTGTTGGGGGTCTTGCCCTTGGCGATGGCTGCGGTGTAGACGAAGGCCTTGAAAAGACTTCCGGGCTGGCGTCCGTTTCCCTGCACGCAGCGGTTGAAGTCGGAGTCGGGAGTGGCGCTGCCCACCATGGTTTTGATGTAGCCCGTGTTTACGTCTATGGCCGCCAGAGCGCCTTGGCTCAGTCTGTGGGCTCTGCCGTAGCGTTTCACGCCCCGCTCAAGGGCGTCCTCGCCGGCCTGCTGCATGTCGTAGTTGAGGGTTGTGTAGACCCTGAGGCCGCCTTTGTAGACAAGCTCCTCGCCGTAGCGGTCCTTCAGCTGATTTATAACGTAGCTCACGAAGTGCTTGGCTTTGAAATTGTTTCTGCGGGAGGATTTCACGATGACGATTTTTTCCGCCACCGCCTTTTGATACTCCGCATCCGTGATGTAGCCCAGCTTTTTCATGCGCCGGAGAACAACGTCGCGGCGCTTTGTGGCCAGCTCCATGCTCTTTGTGGGAGCGTAGCCCGAGGGACGGGCGGGCAGGCCGGCTATCATGGCGCACTGGGACAGGTTCAGATCTTTGACGCTCTTGCCGAAGTAGGCCTTGGAGGCGGCTTCCACGCCGAAAGTGCGGTTGCCGTAGAAGGTGCGGTTCAGGTAGAGCTCCAGAATGCGGTCTTTGGAGAGGTTCTTTTCCAGGAGAAGGGCCAGAATCGCTTCCCGAATCTTACGGGACATGGTTCTGTCGGAGGAGAGGTATATGTTTCGGGCCAGCTGCTGAGTGATGGTACTGCCGCCCTCTTTCGTCTCGCCGTGGGTGATGTTCACCACCAAAGCTCTGGCGATGCCCCGGACGTCCACGCCGGAGTGCTGGTAGAACCGCTCGTCCTCGATGGCCACCGTGGCGTTTTTGAGGTTCTTGGGCATGTCCTTCAGAGCCACGTTGGTTCGGTCCTCGTCGAATATGCGGGCCAGGAGAACCCCGTCGGAGGAATATATGAGGGTGGCCTCCGGAGCCTCGATGCTGTTTGTGGGCAGCATGTTGGCGGTGGAGATGAACATGGCTATGGTCATGCCCACGACGGCGGCGATACCGCCCAGTATGCAGGTCTGCAAAAAACGAGTGAAAATCCTGCATATGCCGGGGCGTCTTCTTTTTCTTTTGCGTACTATGTCGGTCATTCGAATATACTCCCAGTTACATTGATTATAGGATTATACGGCGCGTCTGTCAAGTCCGACGATTATAATACGGTCCGATGGCGAAAAAAGTTTAAAATTTTAAACTTTTTCTTTACGGCCGGCGGAATTCGGTTGACAAAAATCCGAAGAAGGTTTATAATACATATGAGTGAATTTCCCGGGAGATGCACGAGTGCTCGCGAGAGAATATTCTCGGTGACGATATCGCGTTCAACCCGTGCGGTTTCGAAACTTGCTCAACAATCGGCTTCGGTCGAAATTTAACGAAAGGAGTAAACGTTTTGGTTAAGAAAATACTTCTTATCATGGCGTTTGTTGTTCTCGCCACCGCGGCCTTCGCGTTGCCTAACCCCGACGCTGACGGAAACTACTGGTCCGAAAGAGTTTGGACCGTCGGTTTGGACGGCAAACCCATGAATCTTACCGCCAACTCCGGTTTCGACTACATCCTTAAGGATTCGTACTACAACATTGTGGTAACCGCAACTCCTTTGGATCCGAAGGACTACCACACTCTGTGGGCTTGGCAGTATCAGCTTACCGCCGGTACGGATGCCGCTCAGGTCGCGGCTATGGAGAATCTTTTCTCCCTGTCGCTGGGCATCACCGAGTCTACCCAGCTTTACGGCGCCTTTGACGACGACGGTAATCTTTCTCCCGATGGCGAGTTCTACATGAAGTACAACGACGGCAGCGGTGATCAGGTTATTTCCGTTTGGCAGCCTCATATCGAGGATAACACTCTGCAGATCGGCAACCCCATCACCGACGGTACCGACTACGGTTGGATCAACAAGGACGCCGTGTTTACGGTAGGCTTCGTTATTCAGCAGAGACCTTACGAACAGGGTTCCGCCGGTATGACCGGTCAGACTTTCGGCTTCTTCGGTCAGAGCTACTACAGCTACGGTAACTGCTACTACGTTCCCGTACCTAAGTTCCAGGAAGACGAGGTTCCCGAACCCACGTCTCTCGCCCTTGGCGCTATGGGTCTTTCCGGAATCATCGGTTTCAGAAGACTCCGCAGAAAGTAATATTTTAATTCGTCACCTTTTTGCACAAAACGGTCCCTCCTCCGGGAGGGGCCGCTTTTTTTGCCTTCGGCTCAACGAAAAACGAATAATCGCGGTGTTCGCTTTGCGATAAAACCCGCTTCGCCGCGGTTGACAGCCCACAGTGCCTGTGATAAAATGTATTCGGTTGCGATTGCGGTAACCTAAAATTTCCCGAAAGGAGCGCGTATGAGCACAACAACCGTATATGATATAGCCAAGGCCGCGGGTGTCAGCAGAACCACGGTTCTCCGCGCTCTTTGGGACAAGGAAGGTATCAGCAAGGACACCAAGGAACGCATTATCAAGCTTGCGGCGGAGATGAAATACCGGCCCAACCACATCGCCCGGAGCCTCGTCACCGGTCAGTCCGGTTTTATCGGCGTGGTGGCCACCCCTTCCCTCTTCCAGATGTCTTTCAACACCATCGAGCTCATCGAGCGGGAACTGAGCCGGGCCGGCTACTCCATGCTTCTGGCCAGCTCCAACGGCTACGAACAGGGCGAGCGCACCGCTTTGGAGAAACTCGACTCCAATCGGGTGGCCGGCGTAATCGTCATACCCACTTCCCACTCCACCTCCGCCACGGCCTACAACGAGCTTATGGAATCCGGGGTGAAACTGGTTGTTGTGGACCGCTTTATGGAAGGCCTCAACGCCACCCAGATTGTGGGCAACGACTACGCCGTGGCATCCCTTGCCACCCATCATCTTATCGAGCAGGGCCACACGAACATAACTTACCTGGCCATTTCTCTGGATGCCTACGCCGGCAGAGAGCGGCTCCGGGGCTTCCGGGACGCCATGGACCAGGCGGGGATACCCATGCGGCCCGATTCCGTGGTGGAGACCCAGTTCGGCGAGGATTTCGGCTACAAGGCCATCGAGCGGCTCTTTGAGCGGGACGATCCCCCCACCGCGGTCATCGCCCGGCACGACGTGGTTGCCGCCGGCGTAATACGCTGGCTCTATTCCCACGGCTACAAGGTTCCCGATGACGTATCCGTGGTGGGCAACGGCGACATCTGGTGCAGCGACCTCTTCCGGGTGCCTCTCACTACAATCCGCCACCCCATAAACAACATGGCCCGCCTTGGTCTGCGGCGCCTTCTGGACATGCTGAGCGGCAAAGATGTGCCCCCGAGGACGGAGCTTGTGGATGTGGAAATGGTGGTTCGGGAGTCCACGGCGCCGCCGAGCAGATAAATTTTTGTGAAATTTCGCGGAAAAGGGCCCAAAGGCCTTGCAAAAAAGGCCCCTTTTCCGGTATAATATAATTCGTTGCCATAAGGTAACACGGTCTCATGGTGCATCGGTTAGCACACGGCCCTTTCAAGGCCGGGAGGGGGGTTCAACTCCCCCTGAGACCGCCATTTTTTTTGCGGATAATTTACCCGGTTGCGGTTGCTCTTGTGGGCGCGGCACCCGAAAAAACAGCCTCATCTTCCCTTTCGGGAGGATGAGGCTTTCTTTTTAAGTTACGCTCTATTCGACTTTCTTGTAGGTAAACAGCACGCAGGATGTGGGATCCGGGAGGTTAATCTCGATACCGGTTTCCGAAAGTTCCTTGCCGCTGTGCTTTGAGCGGTTGCCGGTGTCTTCGTCGGTGACGATGTAGTCGGCGGCGGGGTCCAGGCCCCGGAGTTTGAAGTTGCCGGAGGTGAAGGGGCTGTTTTCCCGGCGGAACATTTCAACCATACCCTCTCCCCGCTCCGGGGAGTCGTACTGCCAGCCTATCCAGCAGTTGTCGTCGCAGGAATAGTCCGTAAGGGGGTAGTAGTCGCAAAGCATGTAGGGAGCGACCTTCTTCCACTGGCCGAAATACTTCCGCATGGCGTCGTAGTCCAGGTTTTTGTCCCTCATATCGTAGCAGGCGTTCTGCATGGGGCACATTGTGCTGCGGAAACCGTAGGCGTCCTGGGCCTTCGCGGCGGTGCCGTGGTAGGGCAGCCAGAAGGAGATGCCGTAGGTGTGGGACTGGTTGCCGATGGGGTCCAAAATGTGGTCGGAGCGCAGGAGCGGAACGGCCCGCTTCATGGCGTCGATTTCGTTCCGGCGTCCGCCGGCGGCGCAGGAGTCGATGAAAGCGTCGGGTCTGGCCGCGGAAATGGCGTCCCACATGTCCATATAGGCCTCGCAGTGGCGGATTTCGTTCATGCCGCTGCGGTTTTCCTCGTCCTCACGGCGCCAATCATAAACGGGGCCAAGGCGGAAGTCCTGGCGGTAGAGGTCGATGTGGTTTTCGTTCAGAATGTCGATGATTCTGGTCTGAATCCATTTTTTTGCTTCCGGATTGCCCAGTTTCAAAAGGAGCCAGGGCCGAGGGCCGCCGGGTTTGAAGTTTCGGCAGGCGTCGCCGCCGTAAACCCATTCCGGATGCTCGTTGGCAATCTCCGTGTCGGGAGTGACACACTCGGTCTCGAACCAAAGAAGAGTCTTGACGCCCCGCTCGTGGGCGTGGTCGCTGATTTCCGTGAGGCCCTTGGGGAACCGCTTCTTGTCCACAATCCAACTGCCGGTGTTGAACCACTGGTCGAAGTAGGTGTACCAGCCCGCGTCCATCCACCAATAATCCAGGGGGAGTTTCTCCTCAAGGTAGCGGTCGATGAACATTATCTGCTTTTCGGTGTCGGTCTTCTGCATTTCCGCGTATTGGTGGGAGCTGCAGGCCTCCATGGTGGGCACAGGGTGCTTGCCGCCGGGCATGGGGGTGTTGTGGGCCATCATCCACCGGCGCCAAATATTCTGGGCCCGAATCCAGTCGCCGCCGCTCCAAAACTGGAGCACGACTCTGGGGGTGGTGATAGACTCGCCCGGGTGGAGAGTCGTGTTTAAAACCTCCTGACCGGCCGCCGCGGTGACGCAGTCGGTGCCGCTTCTGTTCCAGCGGCTGGTCCACTGTCCCTGCCAACCGAGGGCTGCGATGACGCCGGAATTTCCGAAGTCTATATTGAAATAAGGGGCGTAACCCTCCGTGGGTCTGCCGTTGGTGGCGGTGATATCGGTGGTTTGCCTCTTGGCCGGGTCGTCGGCGAAGGGTTCGTAGTCGTCTCTGCCGCTGGTGCTGCCCGCCGGGTGGTGCAGGACGACGCCGTTGCCGCCTGTTCCCGCGGCGGTGAGATTAAGGGGCATAATGTCGGCCAGCATGGGGCTGTCGGTTTTGCCGCGGTTGGTGAAGGTCATGCGCCACTCAACCGTGGGGAAATCCTTATATTCGATGAAATCCGCCCGGGCTTCCATGTCGGTGGCCGGGTCCGTGTAGGTCACCGTGTGTTTCACGGCGCCGTCGCCCTGCTTTTTCGAGGTTCGTTTTGCCTTCCAATCGCCCAAAAAGTCGGCGGAATCCTTGCCGTCGTACTTAAAGGAGAAGAAATTGCCGCTCTCCGTGACGGAGGCCCGCTCGGGAAGGTCGCTCACATCGAGAATCGTGCCGTCCTCGAGGGTGACCTTCGGGTCCGCCCAGTCAAGCCAGTCATTGCCGATGCCGTCTCCGGCGTCGTCGCCCACAAGGAGAAATTCCGTGGCGCCGCCGAGGTCCACGCTCACTTCCGTGAAGGTTTTGGTGGACTTCCGCAAAATGCCGCCGTCCCAAACAATCTTGTTCCCTACCATTATATAAGGACGCACACTGCCGTCGTCGGTGCCGGTGACTCTGTCGTCGAGACCCACCACGGCGGTGAACTTCGCGGCTTTCTTTCCGGTTTTGACTTTTATTTTACTGAAAACATGACAGCCGAGACCCTTGGCGAATTCCTTGTTGCCCAGCTTCAGAAGCCCTTGTCCGGGTCCCCTGTTGTCGAGGAAAACCGCCATACCCTCGTAGTTATCCAGAATTGTTTTGCTCGCCTCGGCGTCGGTGGGGTTCTTACCGTTTACGTACTTGTCCACCCAGGCTTTTTGCAGGGCGAACTCCCCGTCGTTGGGGGCGGTGGCGAAGGCGGCGCAGGAAAGTGCCGCGATAGCGATCAGCAATAAGAATGTTTTCATTTTGTACCTCACAATTTCAGATATGTAAACAAGACGCAGGTGTTGGGGGTGGGGAGATTTATCTCGATTCCCTTTTCCAGGAGCTCTTTGCCGTGGGCCACCCGCTGTTTTCCGGTGTCCTCGTCGGTGATGATATATCTGGCGTCGGGATCGAGGCCCCGAAGCTTGAAAGTGCCGGCTTTGAAGGGGCTGTCGCATCGGCGGAACATTTCCACCATGCCGCCGCCCTTCTCCGGGGAGTCGAACTGCCAGCCTATCCAGCAATCGGTGTCCATGGAGTATTCCGTCAGGGGATAGTAATCGCAGAGCATGTAGGGAGCGGCCTTTTTCCACTGCCCCACGTATTTCCGTATGGCGTCGTAGTTAAGGTCTCTGTTCCGCATATCGTAGAGGGCGTTCATCATGGGGCACATGACGCTGCGGAATCCGTAGGCGTCCTCGGCGGCCACGCCGGTGCCGAAATAGGGGAGCCAGAAGGCGATTCCGTATGTTTGGGACTGACAACCCACCGGTTCGTGGGCGTAATCCGACCTCCACAGAGGAATGCCAAGCTTCATGGCGTCTATTTCGTTCCGTCTGCCGCCGGCGGCGCAGGAGTCGATAAAGTCATTGGGGCGAGCCTTAGAAATCGCGTTCCACATGTCTCTGTAGTTTTCGCAGTGGCGTATTTCGTGCATACCCTCTCTGTTCGGGATGTCCGCTTCCCGCCAGTAGCCGACCGGGTCCATTCTGAAGTCCTGGCGGTAGAGATCTATCTTGTTTTCGTTCAAAATCTTGAGAATTCGGGTCTGAACCCATTCTTTCGCCTTGGGATTGCCCAAATCAAGAAGGAGCCAGGGCCGAGGGTCGCCGGGTTTGAAGTTTCGGCAAACATCGCCCCTAAACACCCACTCCGGGTGCTCGTTGGCAATCTCCGTGTCCGGGGTGACACACTCCGTCTCGAACCAAAGGAGGGTTTTCACGCCCTTTTTGTGAGCGTAGTCGCTTATCTCGCCCAGTCCGTTGGGGAACCGCTTTGTGTCCACCACCCAGGTGCCGGTGTTGAACCACTGGTCGAAGTAGGTGTACCAACCCGCATCCATCCACCAATAATCGATGGGAATCTTCTCCTCAAGGTAGCGGTCGATGAACATCTTCTGTTTTTCCGTGTCCGTAAGCTGCATTTCCGCGTAGCAGGCGGAGGAACAGCCCTCGAGAGTGGGCTTGGGGCTCTTGCCGCCGGGTTTGGGGCTGTTGTGAGCGACCATCCACCGGCGCCAGATGTTCTGGGCCCGAATCCAGTCGCCGCCGCTCCAAAACTGGAGCACGACTCTGGGGGTGGTGATTGTTTCGCCGGGTTTCAGCGAGATATTCATCTTTTCCTGGCCGGCGCTTATCTCGAGAGTGTTTTGGTTGCTGCGCAGGAAGGACGCCGTCCACTGACCCTGCCAGCCGAGAGCCAGGATTATACCGGATTTGTTCCCCATATCTATATTAAAGTAGGGGGCGTGGGTTTCCGTGGGTCTGCCGTTGGTGTTGGCGATGTCGACTTTCGCGCCGGGAGCGAGGGGTGTGGTGAGAGGTTTGTAATCCGCCGGGCCGCTGGCGCTGCCGCCCATGTGGCGCATAACGTAAGGGTCCGTGGCGCTGCCGCCGTTTATGACGCGGCTCAGGGGACGTATGTTTGTGATGAGGGGAGTGTTTGATGTGCCGTTGTTGGTGAACTTCATCCGCCATTCAACGGTGGGGAAATCCTTGTATTCGACGAACTCCGCCTCCGCGGTGAGCTTGGTGGCGGGGTCGATGTATTTGACGAAGTGCTGAACGGAACCGTCTTTCAGAGTCTTGGAGAAACGTTTCGCGATCCATTTGTCGAGGAAAGTGTCGGAACTCTTGCCGTCGTAGTCGAAGGAGAAGAAGTATTTGCCGCTGTCCCATGACCCGATGAAGTCCATGTCGCCCAGCCAGACAACACTTCCGTCCTCGCAGGTGACCCGGGCGTCCGCCCAATCCGCCCAGTCGAAAGAAATGTTGTCCCCGCCGTCACCGGCGAGAATGGCGAACTCCGTGGCCCCGCCCAAATCCACATTCACATCAACAAAGGTTTTTGTGTCGTGGCGGAGAAGGCCGCTGTTGTAGAGCTCCTTGTCGTTCGCTTCCACGGAAAGGACAATGCTTGAAAGGTCGTGGTTTCTGTCATCGATACCGGCAACGGACTCGAAGCGTTTGCACTTTTTGCCCACCTTCACGATGACTTTGCTGTCGGCGTGGCAGTTGAGACCTCGGTTGTAGTCCTTTCCGCCCACTTTGAGAGGGCCTCTGCCGCCGGGCATCTCGTTTCTGATAACCGGGTCGTTGTTTCGCACAACCACAAGGCCCGTGGGCTCGGCGGCGGTTGTTCCCCTGACGTATCTGTCGCACCAGCGGGCCGCCGCCGCGGTTTCCGCTTCGCTTACCGTTGTCGCCCAACAACTTGAGGCGCACAGAACGGCGCAAAGAGCGAGTGACGATTTAACAAAAAGGTTCAATCTTTCCTGCCTTTCCGTTTCACGTGAAACAATTTATAATTCGGCGGCAATGTTTCGCGCCGCTTGGGCGGGATCCTCCGCTTTCGTGATGGGGCGTCCTATCACCAGATAGTCGGATCCCTTTGCCACCGCTTCCGCCGGGGTCATGATTCGCTTCTGGTCGCCCACGTCCGCGCCTTTGGGTCTGACGCCGGGTGTGACGATGAGGAAATCGGGACCGCAGGCTTCGCGGATAAGCTCAATCTCAAGGGGGGAGGAAACGACGCCGTCAAGCCCCGCTTCCTTGGCGAGTTTTGCCAGATGAACAACCTGCTCCGCGGGTTCGCCGGGAACGCGTATGTCATTATTGAGTGTTTCTTTGTCGATGCTTGTCAAAACCGTGACACCTATGACGAGAGGCCTGGGCTTGCCCAGCTGTTCCGAGGCTGCTTTCGCCGCGTCGGCGGCGGCTTTCATCATGGCGTAGCCGCCGCTGCAGTGCACGTTAAACATCCAAATACCCATGGCGCAGGCCGCTTCCGAGGCGCCCTTCACGGTGTTGGGGATGTCGTGGTATTTGCAGTCGTAGAATATGTTTTTCGCTCCCGCGGCTTTCAACTCATCGAATATGCCGAGACCGGCGGAGTTAATGAGTTGCAGGCCCACCTTGAATGCGCCCACATCGTCTTTCAGTTTGGCCGCCAGTTTAACCGCCTTTTCCGCGGAATCAACATCCAGCGCTACGATTATTTTGTCTTTGTTCATAATTTACTTGCTTTCGTTATAAAGCTTCACAAATTCATCCACCATGGCGCCGATTTCCGCCACGCCGCCCTGCCAGAAGGCCGGGTCCGTGATGTCGATGTCAACCGCCGCCATAAGTTCCGCCGGTGAGCAGCTGCCGCCGGTGGACAGGAGTTTCTCGAACTTCTCCACGAAGGGTTTGCCCTGCTTTTTGTACATGGCGTAGAGGGAGAGGACCAGCAGCTCGCCCAGGGAGTAGGCGTAGACGTAGAAGTAGGAGCCGATGAAGTGGCCCACGTACTCCCACCAATATTTGTGACCCTCGTTCAGGGTGAGGCTGTCGCCGAACATTTCGCCTATGGCGTTCTGCCAAATGTCGGAAATCTCATCTGTGGTGAGCTCGCCCCGCTCTCTTCTTGCGGCGTGGAACTCGGACTCGAACTTGTACATGGCCGCCTGTCTGAACACGGTGGCGAAGATGTCCTCGATCTTGCCGGCGTAGAGGGCCAGCTTCTCGTCGGTACCGGACTTGCGCACAAGGCTGTGGAACACAAGCATTTCGCCGAAGGTGCTGGCCAGTTCCGCCACGGGAAGGGCGGTGTGGATGTTAAACTGTGTCTGATTCTCGCAGGAGAGGGCGCCGTGGACCGCGTGACCCAGCTCGTGGGCCATTGTCATGACGTCGTCTTTGCGGCCGAGGAAGTTCATGAGAACGTAGGGGGGAATGCCCGGGGAGACGGACATGCAGAAAGCGCCGCCCTGCTTGCCGGGTCGGGTGTCCGCGTCGATGCGCTTTTTGTCGAAGAAAATCTCCGTGGTTTTCCGCATCAGCGGCGAGAACTCCCCGAAGGCGGTGAGCACCGTCTCCTTCGCTTCCTCAAAGGTAACCTTTTCCGTGCTCTCATAGAGGGGAGCGTAGCGGTCGTATTCGTAAAGTTTGTCGACGCCCAATATCTCCCGCTTAATATTATAGTAGCGGCTGACGATGTCGTAGTTGTCGTAGCAGGTTTTCATCACCGTTTCCACGGTCTCTTTGCTGAGCTCGTTGCTCATATTCCGGGCCTGCTGGGGATAGGTGTAGCGGCGGAGTCTGTCGTTATCCTCTTTGTCCCAGGCGAGGGTGTTGAATATGTAGGTGATGATTCGGGCGTTCTTTTTGAGACCCTCCGACAGGGCTCGGGCGGACTCGATACGCAGTTTCCGGTCGCCGTTTCGTTGGTACGCCAACACTTCCGGCTCCGTAAGTTCCTTTTTCTCGCCGTCGATTTCCATGTCGAAGCGCAGTGAGGCGATTGTCTCGTCGAAAAGCCGCTCGAAGGCTCTGTCGCCGGTGTTGGACTTAATCTCCAGAATAGTCTCCTCCGCCTCGCTGAGACGGTGGTCTCTGTACTGCCGGGAAGCCTTGATGAAGTGGACGTAGTCGGCAAGGGCAGGGTCTTTTATGAGCTTGTCCATAATCTCCGGCTTCGCGGTCATGAGCTCAAGGTCGAAGAAGATGAACTTCACGGAGATTCCGCTCTGGCGCTGCTGAACTTTCTGCATGAGGGCGCCGTGCTCCGGCTTCGAGGTGTCCGCGGCGAACACGAGATAGGCGTAGCAGGCGGATTTGGACATGAGGGAGACGATTTCCTCGTAGCGCCGCAGAGCGCCCGCCAAAAACTCCGCCGTCAGGTCGGGAGAATCTATCTTTCCCCGATAGTCGGCCTCAAATTCCTCCGCCATTTTCTCGGCTTCGGCGAGGTCCGCCTCGATTGCCGGATCGTTCGGGGAGTTGTATAGGTCGCGAAGATCCCATTTGTTTTCCGTTTGACTCATTAATTTCCTCCGTTGTTTGACTGCACTCCCAAATCCGCCAGGGCGTCCTCGGGGGTATCGAAAGCGGGCACGATTTTGTCCAGCAGCAGCAGTTTGTAGGCCCGTTTCACGGTGGGCTGCAGACCCGCCAAAAGGAGCCGCCTGCCCTCCCCTTCAAGGGAGCGCACCTGCCGCACAATCCATCTGAAGCCGGGGCTGTCAACGTATTCCGCTCCGCTCAGATCCAATATAAGGTTTTTCCGTGTGGCGAACTCGGAGTCCGCCAATGTCGCCAACGACTCAATCTTTTTTTCGTTGCAGGCGCCGTCGGGCCGGATGACCACGCAGTCGTCCACAACGTCATAGTGAAATTTGTGGGTGTCGATAGTTGTTTCGGGCATGATTTTACCTCTTTTTTCCGCCGTGCCTGCGAGGTTAGCTGTCGGGCTCGAACCGGAATAGTTCTTCTCCCCCTGGGAGTTTCGCCCCGTGTGGATTGGGTCCCCCGCGTCCGCCACCGCGGACTTCGGCACTGTATTGTTTTTTTGCCGCGCTTATCTTAATCGGTTTCCTCTTCGCGGCGAAGTTGTTCCTCTTCCCTCGCTTCTCTCGCTTCGTAATACTCTCTTTCTTCGGGGTCGCACAGATAGTCTCTCACTATGGTGTACAGAATGGCTTTCGTTTCGGGCATCAGTTCCCAATCATCGGGTTCGAGACTCGGGTCATGCTCGAAAACGTAATCTTTATCCTGAAAATAGGCCATGTTGTCGAGATAATCTTTCGGTATTTTCTCGTATTCTTCCTTTTCCAAGCGTTCCAACACCGCCAAGACTTCCACAAAGGCTTTTTGATATATCCTAAACTTTTCCGCTGTTATCATTGTTTGTTTTCCTTTCTCGGAGACGCATAATTCTACCTTATATATTATATACCATACAGGTGTGTTACGTAAAGAGTTACGAAAAATGTTCCCGAAATAATGCGCGCCCGGGGAAAAAGTGATATAATGGTAATGACTTAGTTTATAAGGAGACGTAAAGTGGCAAAGAAAAACCTTCACGTAATATCCCACACCCACTGGGACAGGGAATGGTATCTCACCTTCCAGCAGTTCAGAATGCGCCTTGTGGACCTTGTGGACAATCTTCTCGACGCTCTGGACAACAATCCGGACTTCAAATATTTCAACTTCGACGGTCAGACAATCGTCCTCGAGGACTACCTGGAAATCCACCCGGAGAAAGAGGCGAAGCTGGCCGAGTATATCAAAGCGGGCCGGATTCTCGTGGGTCCCTGGTACCAGCTGAACGATGAGTATCTCGTCAGCGGCGAATCCACCGTCCGCAGTCTTCTCGTCGGCCACAGAATCGCCGCCAAATACGGCAAACCCATGAAGCTGGGCTATCTGCCGGACCAGTTCGGCAACATCTC
>JAGDDM010000146.1 GCA_017958015.1 Abditibacteriota bacterium
CCGGACAAATCGGGGCCTCGTCTTTGAGTTCTTCTCCGCAGTAGATACAGTGTTTCACTTTTTCGCGATTAACTCCACTGCAATCTTCGCCCCCTTGGGCAGAGCCGCCACCTGAACGCAGGAGCGGGCCGGAGGATTGTCGCCGAAGAAAGAGCCGTAGACCTCGTTTACGACGCCGAAGTCGGCGAGGTCGGTGATGAACACTGTGGTTTTAACAACCTTTGAGAAATCCAGCCCCGCCTCATTGAGCACGGCTTTCAGGTTGTTCATAACCCGCCGGGTCTGTTCGGCGATGTCCGAGGGCATTTCACCGCCCTTGGGGTCCAGAGGAATCTGGCCGGAGGTAAACAGGAATCCGCCTACCTCAATGGCTTGGGAATAGGGTCCGATGGCCGCCGGAGCGCCGGTTGTTTTGATGACTTTCATTTTTTCTTAAGCTCCTCAAACCGCTCGTGGGTTTTCTTCAGTCTGAACTCGAAATCGCACTTGTCTTTGTGGACGATGGTGTCAAGTATGAAACCGGTGAAGAAGGACAAGATCGCCGCCAGCCCCGTGAAGGAGCAGACGATAAGCGTGGGGAACTTGTCCACGAGGCCCGTCTTCACGTAGCCGCAGAGCACGGGGATGAAGAAACCGATTGACAGCAGCGCCAGCACCGTGCCGATAATCGAGAAAAAGGCCATGGGCCGATAGGTCTTGAAGAGGCCCAGCACAGTGAGCATAACCTTCATGCCGTCGGTGTAAGTGTTCAGTTTGGACTTGTTGCCGGCGGGTCTGTCCACGAAGTTCAGCACCACGTTGGATACGCGCATGTTTTTCTCTATGGCGTGAATGGTCATTTCCGTCTCAATCTCGAAGCCCTTCGACAGCACCGGGTAGGTCTTGGCGAAATCGTAGCTCATGGCCCGGTAGCCCGTGAGGATGTCCTTCACGTCGCTCTTGAACAGCGTGTTGGTCATGAAGCGCACAAGGTTGTTGCCGAAGCCGTGGAAAAGGCGCTTGTTAATCTCGAAGTAGGTGGAGGAAAGCCGGTCCCCTATCACAAGGTCGGCCTTGTCATTTAAGATAAGATCCACCATCTCCGGAATGTGGCCCGGTGTGCAGGCGTTGTCGCCGTCAACCATAATATAGCACTCCGCGTCGATATCCCTGAGCATACTTCTGATGACGTTGCCCTTGCCCTGCCTGGTCTCCTTGCGGACAATCGCCCCCGCGGCGGCGGCTATCTCGCCGGTTCCGTCGTTTGAGTTGTTGTCGTAGACGTATATAACCGCCTCGGGAATGGTTTTGCGGCAGTCCTCCACCGTGGATTTGATGGTGGGAGCCTCGTTGTAGCAGGGTATTATAATCGCGATTTTATCCATTCGTTTTCCTTTTCTTATCGCCGCTTACGCGTTGCAGCTTAAACTCGAAATCCCGTTTGTCCTTGTGAATTATTGTTTCCGAAATCAGCCCGCAGTACAGGGACAGCAGCGCCGCGAGGAAGGTGAAGCAGCAGACGATGAGCGTGGGGAACTTTTCCACCAGTCCGGTTGCCCTGAAGTCCCGAAAAACCGGAATGAAGAATCCCAAGGCCAATACCGCCAAGATTACCGCCAGCCAACCGAAAAAGGACATGGGTTTGTGGTTGCGGTAAAGGCGGAATATGGTCAGAAGCACCTTCGCGCCGTCGGAATAGGTGTTGAGCTTCGACTCGCTGCCCTCCGGCCTGTCTCTGTACTCGATAACAACGTTCCG
>JAGDDM010000147.1 GCA_017958015.1 Abditibacteriota bacterium
ACTCAGCTGACGGTGCATATCAAGTTCTCCGCAACGCAAAACGGCAACACGGACATAACGATTAAGAATTCCTCCGGAACGGTGATTATGTCCACCAACGTGCCCGGAGCCTACAACTCGTTGGTGTACTCCTCGCCGGATTTGACGAGAGGATCGTCATACACATTCACCGCCGGGTCTTTGTCAACAACACAAACCCTTAACTCCACCATCACCACCGTTACCTTGGGCGGCCAAGGCGGCGGAGGTGGCGGCGGCGGCGGACCTCAGCCTCCGTCACGGCCGTAACCGTAATCGATATCCGCTCGTTTGTTCCAAGCGGGCGGATTTTTTTGTTGAGGGAATAGGGAATAGTGTTCGGCTGTCGCCGAACGGATTATAAAACTCACGTTGGCGGGTCGGGCGTGAGTCTTTGACACGTGGGGCGGCGGATGATACAATATATATATTATTTTTTGTGAGGTAAAAAATGAAAAAACTTCTTCTTCTCGCGGCTCTGATTTCCCTGTGCGCCCCCGGCTTCTGCAAAGAGAAGTCCATGGCGGAGCTGAACCCGGATTTCGAAAACGCTCTCACCCAGGCGGTAAAGCCGAAAAACGAGGGCTCCTTCGGTTACAAAAAGGAGACTCCCTGCTTTGTGCTGTTCCACTTCTCCGACATCCACGGCGACGCCCTCGAGTTTCGGCGCTACGCGGAGTTTCTCAACAAGTACGATAAATATTTCGACGGGGCGGTGTGCACCGGAGACCTTGTCACAAACACCTGCAACGATGACTTCTCCTATTGGGGCAAGACAAAGGGTCATGAGAAGATAATGCTCACCATCGGCAACCACGACACGATTATCGACTGGGAGAACCGCACCGGCAGCGTGTGGGACAACCAGCTCCCCATGGAAGAGGTGTACAACCGCTACATGAAGCCCCATATCGACAACTGGGGCGCCGTGTACGAGGCGGGAAAGACTTATTATTACAAGGATTTCGACTCCAAGAAGATTCGCTTCATCGCCATAGACTGTATGCTTCGGGCCAAGATTGACGCCGCGGCGGAAAAAGGTCAGCTTCGGTGGTTCAAAAAGACTCTTGACGGCGCCAAGGAAAAGGGTTACACCGTTGTGGCGGCGAACCACTTCCCGGTACGCAACAGCCGGGGCCTTGCGTGCAACTTCACGGAGGGCGAGTACCGGGAAAGCGGCTGGTACGAGGAATTTGCCGCCTACCAAGCGGCGGTGGACGAGTATATGAAAGCGGGCGGAGAGTTCGCTTGCTGGCTCGGCGGCCACGACCACTGCGACTACCTCTGTTACAACACGAACTATCCCGAGCAGCTGGACATCTGTATCGCCGCAACCAACAGACGGCAGAACGAGCAGTACAGCGCCATGATGAGAGTGGAAGGACTCAAAAGCCAAGACGTGGCCAACTGTCTTATCGTGGACACCTCGGTAAAGACCCTGAAAATCATCAGACTGGGCGCCGACAGCGATTCCCGGCTGCGGCAGTGCCACGGACTGGCGATTGATTACAAGACGAGAGAGATTATCAACCAATATTAACGAATATGAGATTCAGACAGATACACCTCGATTTTCACACATCGAAAAACATCGACAACGTGGGCGCCGCTTTCGACAAAGCAAAGTGGCAGGACACCCTGAAGAGGGCGCATATCGATTCGATTACTCTCTTTTCCAAGTGCCACCACGGCCTCACTTACCATCCCACAAAGGTGGGCTGTCAGCACCCGGGGCTCCACGGTTTCAACCTTTTGGGGGCCCAGTACGAGGCGGTAAAGGAAATAGGCGTTAAGGCGCCCATATATATCAACGCCGGCTTCGACGTGTACGCGGCGGAGCATTACCCGGAGTGGGTTCAGACTTCCGCCAGACAGGGCGAAACCGCCATGTGGAAGCTGATGTGCTTCAACTCTCCCTACCTCGACTACCTCATCCGCCAGACGGAGGAAGTTGTGGACATGTTCCCGGACTGCGACGGCATCTTCTTCGACATCATCATGCAGGCTGACTGCCGCTGTCCCCACTGCCTTAAGCTTATGGAAGAAGCGGGCCTCGACCCGGACAATCCGGAGGACATGAAACGGCACCGGGAGCTGACTCTGCGGCGCTACTACGAAAAGCTGACCCCCGTGGCGAAAAGAGGGAACCCGGACAGACCCGTATTCCACAATTCCGGCCACGTGAGCAAGCACGAGCGGGACATCGACAAGTACTTCTCCCACTTCGAGATTGAGAGTCTGCCCACCGGCGAATGGAGCTACGACCATTTCCCCATCTCCGCCAAGTTCGCCGGACACCTGGGGAAAGAATACCTGGGCATGACCGGCAAGTTCAACACCACCTGGGGAGAGTTCGGGGGATTCAAACACCCCAACGCCCTGCGCTACGAGTGCGCCCAGATGCTGGCCTTCGGCGCCAAGTGCTCCATCGGCGACCAACTCCACCCCTGCGGGGCCCTCGACGAAACCACCTATAATATCATCGGCAAGGTGTACGGTGAGGTGGAAACAAAGGAAGAGTGGTGCGACAACGTGAAGCCCGTCACCCAAATCGCCGTGCTCAGTCGGGAGTCGGAAAGCGGCCTCCGGGACACCGACACGGGAGCGGGGCGGGTGCTCTTCGAGAGCCATTTCCTTTGGGACCTCGTGGACAGATCCGCCGACTTCGACGATTACGAACTTGTTATCTTCGCCGACGACATCCGGTTTGATGATGAGTTGACGGCAAAGGTGAAAGCGTATCTCGAAAAGGGCGGCAAGGTGCTCCTCACCGGTCGTTCGGGACTGCGTAAGGACTCCAACGAGTTTGCCTTTGATTTCGGCGTGCGCTACGTGGGTGAGAACCCCCTGAAGCCGGACTATCTGCTGGCGAAGGGGGCCTTGGAACTCGATTACGTTAAAAGTCCCCTCGTGATGTATTACAACGCCCCCATAGTTCGGGCGGAGAGGGGAGAGGTTCTGGGCGACATTTACAATCCCTACTTCACCCGCGGCGCGAGCAAGTGGTGCTCCCACCAGCACACTCCCTACGAGCCGGAAGAAACCGGTCTGCCGGCGGCGGTGCTGAACGGAAATGTACTGTATCTGGCACATCCTATCTTTTCGATATACGAGGACTACGGCGCGGTGGCGTACAAAGAATACGCCGCCAAGGCGGTGAAACTGCTGCTTGACGAGCCGATGCTCGCGACGAATCTGCCTTCAACCGCCAAGGCGTCCCTTATGAAGCAGGTGGAGAAGAACAGATATGTGCTGCATCTGCTTTACGCGATTCCGGTGCAGCGGGGAGCGAACCGGAAGCCGGTCCATGACCTGTACGACGACCCGTTTTGGCCCTCGAGAACCATTCAGGTCATAGAGGAGCTGCCGTACCTTACGGATGTGGAGGTTAAGGTGAAACTGCCGGAGGACGTGAAGCGGATATACCTTGCCCCGAGCATGAGGGAATTGCCGGTTATAAAGGACGGAAATTATTATAAAATAAAAATCGACGGGTTTTCATGCCATGAGATGATTGTTTTCGACTTTTAACTTGCATAACTCGCGATATTGTGATAAACTGTATATAAGTGTTAATAAGTGCCGTGAAAAACAGGATTATCGCCCTTGTGGGCCCCACAGCTTCCGGAAAAACCGCCGCGGGTGTTGAGCTCGCCCTCACAATGGGGGGACGGATTCTCTCCGCCGACTCCATGGCGGTGTATCGGAACATGGATATAGGCACCGCGAAACCCACGGAGGCGGAGCGGAAGGGCGTGGTTTTCTACGGTATCGACGTGGCGGACCCCAAATCCGATTTCAGCGTGGGGGATTTTCAGAAAATTGCCCACAGGGCGATTGACGAAACCCTGGCGGAGGGAGAAAATATCTTCGTGGTGGGGGGCAGCGGACTCTACGTCCGGGCCGCCGTGGACGGCATAAACGACACCATACCCGCCGGCGATGAGTCTGTTCGGGCGGAGTACGGTGAGTACCTGGCCGAGCGCGGGGCGGAATCTCTCCACAAGCTTTTGGAAGAGATCGACCCGGAAACCGCCGCCGCGGTCCACGCCAATAACACCAAGCGCGTTATACGCATGCTTGAAATCTGCCGCCTCACGGGCCGCAGAGCCTCGGAGATTTTCGCCGAGGACAGAGCCCGGGGCCCCAAGTACGAAGCGGAGTTTTTCGGTTTGTACATGACTCCCGAAGTTCTCTACGAGCGCATCGAGCGCCGGGTGGACATGATGATGGAGACGGGGCTTGCAGAGGAGGTGGAACGCCTGCTCGCCGATGGCGTAAAACCCGGGTGCACCGCCATGATGGGTCTGGGTTACAAAGAAACGGCGGACTATATTCTCGGTAAATGCTCCCTTGAGGAAGCGGTGGCCGGGATAAAAATCAATACAAGGCATTTTGCCAAAAGACAGTACACTTGGTTCCGCGCCGATAATCGAATCCGGTGGATAAATGTTGATGTAATGGACTGTACTGTACTTTCCGAAAGGATACGGAGTATAATTAATGGCCTCAACCGGTAACAAATCCGCGACCTGTATTCAGGACGGTTTCCTGAACGAAGTTCGCAAAAAAAGCATTAAAGTAACGATTTACCTTTCCACGGGCAATTCCGTCAAGGGACTCGTGAAGGCCTTCGACCCCTTCACCGTTCTCCTTATGAACGCGGACAACACGCCCATCCTCGTTTACAAGCACGCCATGGTTTCCGTGGTGCCCGATTCCTACGTAAGCGTCTTCGATTAGGGGGCATTATGAAGTTTCTCAAAATGCACGGCATCGGCAACGATTTCATCGTCATCGAGAATATCCCCGAAACGTACGATACCGACGCCCTCGGAAAAATATCCCGCGTCCTCTGTCACCGCAATTTCGGCATCGGCAGTGACGGCCTCATCGTCATTATGAAATCCCCCAAGGCGGATTTCCGTATGAGAATGATGAATCCCGACGGCTCCGAAGCCCAGATGTGCGGCAACGGCATTCGGGTCTTCGCCAAATACGTCTACGACGAGGGCCTCACGGACAAAACATACATTTCCGTCGACACCATGGCGGGAATAAAATATCTCGACCTCACGGTTGAAAACGGCAGAGTAACCCTTGTCAAAGTGGACATGGGTGAGCCTATTTTGCGCCGGAGCCTCATTCCCATGGCGGGAGAGGACTCGGATACCGTGATAGCTCAGCCCCTGGAAGCGGGCGGCAAGACCCTTTCCGTCACCGCCGTGTCCATGGGCAATCCTCATTGTATCTCCTTTTGGGACAAACTCGACGGCGACACCGTGAAGACGTTGGGTCCCGTAATCGAGAACCATCCCATGTTCCCGGAGAGGACAAACGTGGAGTTTATACGGGTTATCTCCCGCAGCGAGATTGAGATGAGAGTGTGGGAGCGGGGAGCCGCCGAGACAATGGCCTGCGGCACCGGCGCCTGCGCCTCCGCCGTCGCCTGTATGCTGAACGGCTATACCGACGAGAAAGTGACCGTCCACCTTCGGGGCGGCGACCTCATCATCGAGCGCACACCGGAGAACAGAATCATGATGACCGGCCCCGCCGTCACCGTCTGCTCCGGCGAAACCGACGTCGAGACACTGAAGATTTAAATAAACACAGGAGTGGTTTAATGAACAGAGCAAAAAGACTTGATAAAATACCGCCTTATCTCTTCGGCGAGATTTCCCGCCTTAAGGCCAAAGCCATAGCCGAGGGCAAGGACCTCATCGACTTGGGTATCGGCGACCCGGATCAGCCCACGCCGCAGCCCATTATCGACAAGCTTTGCGAGGCGGCCAACGACCCGGAAACCCACCGCTACGACGAGACGGAAGCGGGCTGGCCCTCTTTCCTGGAGGCCGTGGCCAGACGGTATAAGAGAAGATTTAACGTTGATATCGACCCCAAGAGCGAGGCGATGCTGCTTATCGGCTCCAAGGACGGTCTCGCCCACATCTGCTGGGCAATGATCGATCCCGGCGACGTGAGCCTCGTTCCGGACCCGGGCTACACCGTCTACAAGGTGAACACCATGATGGCCGGCGGCGAGCCCTTCGCCATGCCTCTCCTTGAGAAGAACGGCTTCATGCCGGACCTTACGGCTATTCCCACGGACAAGGCCAAGGCCGCCAAGCTTATGTTCCTGAACTACCCGAATAACCCCACCGGCGCCGTGGCCACACTCGATTTCTACGCCGACGCGGTGAGATTCGCCAAGGAATACGACATTGCCATCGTCAGCGACACCGCCTATTCCGACGTGTGCTACGACGGCTACAAGGCTCCCAGTATGCTTCAGGTTGAGGGCGCCAAGGACGTTGTGATTGAGCTCGATTCTCTGTCCAAGGCCTACAACATGACCGGTTGGAGAATCGCCTACGCCGTGGGCAACGCGGAGCTTGTGGGCCACCTTAATAAGATGAAATCCAACGTGGACTCCAGACAGTTCCCCGCGGTGGACATCGCCGCGGCCTACGCTCTGGACAACGTTTCCAATCAGGCAACCTACGACCTCTACACCAAGCGCCGGGATATCCTCTGCGACGGTCTCAACTCCATCGGTTGGAAGGTTAAGAAGCCGGTTGCTTCCCTCTATGTTTGGGCCAAGGTTCCCGAGGGCTACACCTCCGCGGATTTCGCCAAGAAACTCCTCACCGACGCCGGTGTTCTCGTTATCCCCGGCAACGGCTACGGACAGTACGGCGAGGGCTACGTAAGAATGTCCCTCACCGTTGGCGGCGACAAGGACGGCGACAGATTGGCCGAGGCGGTTGAGAGAATCAAGGCTTCCGGCATAAAGTTTTAATGGCCGAACTTAAGGAGACGGAGAGCGGCCGCAGGGCCGTCATGCTCTGTTGCGACTTCGAGGACAGCGAGGAAACAAAGGCTTTCACCGAGGAGCTGCGGCTCCTTATGGAGAGTTGCGACCTTGAGGTTGTCTGCGACATGCACGTGCGCCGCAAAAACCCGGACCCGGGCTACTACATCGGGCCGGGAAACGCGGAGCAGCTCTTTTCCGTCGTCTCCGAGTACGAGGCGGACTGCGTCGTCATCGGCACGGAACTGACACCCACTCAGCAGCGGAACATCGAGGACGCCGCGCGGGTAAAGGTCATCGACCGCACCCGGTTGATTCTGGACATTTTCGCCAAACGCGCCCGCTCCAACGAGGGCAAGGTTCAGACGGAACTGGCCACTTTGAAGTACATGCTTCCGAGACTGGGCGGCGGCAAAGGCAAGGACATGGACCGCATCGGTTCCGGCAGCGCCGGCGTGGCCGCCAGAGGCGCCGGCGAGACGAAGCTGGAAGTTGACAGAAAGCGGATCCGCCGCCGGATAGGGGAGCTCACAAAGGAGATTGAGAGCATTTCCCGCCACCGGGACGTGCAGAACAAAGTCCGAAAGTCCATGTCGATTCCCCGGGCTTCTCTGGTGGGCTACACCTCCGCGGGAAAGTCCACCCTCATGAACCTTTTGACCGGGGCCGAGGCGGAGACGAACCCCAGGCTTTTCGAGACTCTGGACCCCATGACCAGAAGGGCGGAGACGAAGGACGGCTCCGTGTTTATGCTGTCGGACACCGTGGGCTTTTTGCGGGATCTGCCCCACAGGCTCATCGCCGCTTTCAAGGCCACGCTGTCGGAGGCGGCGGAGGCGGATTTCCTTATTCACGTTGTGGACGCTTCCTCACCGCACATCGACTATCGGATAGACTCCGTGGACAAGGTTCTGGAGGAGTTGGGTGCGGGGGACAAACCCACAATAACGGTTTTCAACAAGTGCGACGGAGTGCGGGACCAATCCCACCTGCGGGCTCTTGTGGCGGATACTCCGGATTCGTGCTATATGTCCGCTCTTACGGGCGAGGGCGCGGAGTATCTTTACGATCTCATTACCGAGACGATAGACGGTTTGGGAAAGACTTTCGAGGGGGTCATCCCCTTCGGCGACGCCAAGTTGGCGGACATGATACACACCGGCGGCAGAGTGCTGAGTTCAAGCTACGAAGCCGACGGAATCCATATTGAGGCGGTGCTTCCCCCCGATCTTTACGGGAGAGTGAAGCGATTTTCGGTTAAATGATAAACAAAGTTGCGGATAAACGATACAGAATAGAAGAACTTTTTTCCGAGGATTGGACCGGAGAGATTTACAAAGGTTTCGACCTGAAGGAAAAGAAGCCCGTCTTTATCCGCGTTTACAACGAAAAGTATACATACGACGATATTTTCATCGACAACTTCGAGGTGGAACTCGGTCGAATCTACCGGCTGAACGATATGCTTGTTCTTCGGGCCAAAGACGGCGGTCTGGTTGAAAACCGCATCTACTGCGTCACCGACGCGGTGGAGGGCAAAACCCTTCGGCGGCTTTTGCAGAACTCCATCTCCGGCCAGCTCAGCTTCGGCAGAGCGGTTTCAATCCTCACCAAAATAGCCAACCTCCTGGACTACGTCCACAGCAGGGGCATCGTTCACGGCGACATCAGACCGGACAACATCATCGTTGACGACAACGGTACGGCCTACCTCACCGGCTTCGCCTTCGCCAAGGCCCTCAACAATACCCTCACCGGCACCGTCGGCGTGGGTACCCCGGAGTATATGGCTCCCGAGGCCTTCGAGATTGACAGAGAGGCCCTCATGCCCTCCGCCGACGAGTACTCCCTGGCCATCACCGCCTACGAGATGATTTGCGGCGTCACCCCCTTCGGTAAGGACGACACCTCCTTCCAAACCATGTCCATCCGCCACAACAACGCCATTCCGGACAACCCCAAGATTCACCGGGGCGGTCTCCGGGACTCCGTCAGCGACATCTTCTACCGGGCTCTCCAGAAATACCCGGAGGACAGATTCGCCACCTGCGGACTTTTCGCTCTGGCGCTCCACTACATAGCCAAACCCGAGGACGACACCGGCTTCAGATACAGACCGGAAACCTCCGACGAGATTTACCGCAAGCGCAAAGCGGAAGAGAAATACGGCTACATGCGGGCGGAAATGCAGGCCGCCGAGTCCGCCACCGCCTATTCCTTCAGCTCCGCCGACCTCAAGGCCGGCACCGAGTCCGAGGAACCCGCCGACAACGGCGAGGCTCCGGACTGGCTGGAGCAGAAGCGCCGGGCGGAGAACCCCTTCATCTCCCTCTTCGAGAAGGTAAAGGTTCAGAGAGACAAAAACCGGGGCAAAACCGCCACTATCGCGGGAAAAATAAAGGCCGGCGCCAAGATTTTGGGTCTCGTCATCGTTGCCGCCGCCCTCATCGGGCTCATAGGCATGGGTGTCAAGAAGGTCCCCACCATGTTCGCCAAGACGGTGCGTCTGGCTTGCTGGGGCAACAACATCAACGGCGAGTGTTCCACCGTGCCCAAAGATAAGATTTTCATCGACGCTTCCGCCGGCGACGGATTTACCGTGGCCCTCATGAAGGACGGTACCTTCGAGGGCTGGGGCAGAAACGACTCCGGCCAGCGTGTGGCTCCCTCCAAGACCGGTGCCAAGTATAAGAAAGTGTCCGCCGGATCCGACTTCACAGTGGCAATCACCACCGAAGGCTCTCTCATCGCCACCGGCAACTCCGCCGACGGACGTCTCAATGTGCCCAAGGGCAAAGACTTCGTTGAGATTGCCGCCGGAACATCCCACTGCCTGGCCCTCCGCAAGGACGGCTCCATAGCGGCCTGGGGCAGCAACGGCTACGGCGAAAGCACCGCTCCTGCCGGTACCGGCTACACCGCTATCGCCGCCGGCGACGGATTCTCTCTGGCCCTCAGGGACAGCGGGGTTATCGTGGCCTGGGGCAGACGTGACGGTTCCTTCGCCAACGTTCCCGGCGACGCGGACATAACCGCCATCGCCGCGGGCGGAACCAGAGCCCTGGCTCTCAAGTCCGACGGCAGCATCTTGACCTGGGGCGAGAACCCCGGCAAGGCGCCCGAAGGCGTGGGCTACAAGCATATCGCCGCGGGCAGAGACTTCTGCGCCGCCGTGGACGCCATTGGCAAGATTATGGTTTGGGGCACCGACGACCCGGACCAGAAGAAGGTTCCCGACGGCGCCTACAAGAGAGTCATCGTGGGCGCGGCCCACGCCGTGGCTGTGGGAGAATAGCGTTTGAGGGAATAGGGGAAAGGAAGCGGATAACGCGCCGCCGGCCGCGACCGATCGCGCGGGGCAGGCGCCGATTTCCGATCCCAAAACCTACGAAAAGAGTTAACATGACCGATAACATACTTAGTCTGATAGGCAACACGCCTTTACTTAAACTCAAAAATATCGGCGGCGGCCGCATATGCGCCAAGGCGGAGTTTCTGAACCCCGGCGGCAGCATAAAGGACAGAGTCGCCAATCATATAATCGGCGACGCGGTGAAGCGGGGCATCCTCAAAGAGGGCATGACCATTGTGGAAGCCACCAGCGGCAACACCGGCATCGCCGTGTCTTTCGTGGGCAGACTTATGGGCTTTAAGGTCATAATCTGCATGCCGGAGGACATGAGCGAGGAGCGGAAAAAGATTATCCGGGTCCTCGGGGCGGAGCTTGTGGAGACTCCCAAGGAAAAGAGCATAGCCGGTTCCGTGGAGGCTCAGGAAAAGATTACCGCGGAGCTGGGCGATAAGGCCTTCACCGTGGGACAGTTCGTCAACAAACTGAACCCGGAGATTCACTATCTCACCACCGGAAGAGAGATTTGGGAGCAGTCCGGCGGCGTGGACGCTTTCGTCGCGGGCATAGGCAGCGGCGGTACGCTCACCGGCTGCGGCAGATATATCAAAGAAATGAACCCCAAGGCGAAGATTGTGGCCGTGGAACCCAAGAACTCCGCGGCGCTTTTGGGTCACGAACCGGGATTCCATCAGATTCAGGGCATCGGCGACGGATTTATTCCCGCGGTGCTGGATGTGGACCTCATCGACGAGGTGATAACCGTCAGCGACGAGGACGCTATCGCCATGACCAGAAATCTCGCCGCCACGGAGGGCACCCTTGTGGGTACATCCTCCGGCGCCAACGTTTGGGCCGCCGTCAAAGTGGCGGAAGAGCTGGGTTCCGACGCCTTGATTGCCACCGTTATGCCGGATAGGGCGGAACGGTATTTCAGCACCAGTCTTTTGTAGTTTACATCACTTACACCGCGGATTTACGATTGGCGATTGTAACACAGGACGCTTAACAAAGTAACTCCGCATCGAAAGGTTAAATAAAAATGCCCCTTGTTGTGGGAATATGTTTCAGAAGATCGGGAAAGGTTTACAGCTTTTCCCCCAACGGCCTCACCCTTTCCAAAGGCGAAAAAGTCATTGTGGAAACCGTGGGCGGTCAGGAGCTGGGAGAAGTTGTGGCCGAGATTCGGGACATCCCGGATTCCCGGCTTGTGGCCCAGCTTAAGCCCGTGGTTCGGGTGGCCACGGAAGACGATATAGCCAGATTTAACGAGAACGGCGCCATGGAGAAGCGGGCCTTCGCGGTCTGCGAGGAGAAAATCGCGGAACACGGTCTGCCCATGAAGCTTATCAGGGCGGAGTATTCCTTTGACAGGTCTCAGGTCACATTCTCTTTCTCCGCCGACGGCAGAGTGGATTTCCGGGAGCTTGTTAGGGACGTGGCCTCCGTGCTGCACACCAAGGTTCAGCTCCATCAGATAGGCGTTCGGGACGAAGCGAAGCTGGTCGGCGGCTACGGCACCTGCGGCCGGAAGCTCTGCTGCTGCACTTTCCTCTCCGGTTTCGACGCCATTTCCATGAAGATGGCAAAAGACCAGTGCCTCTTTTTGAATCCCGCCAAGTTCTCCGGTGCCTGCGGCAAACTCCTTTGCTGTCTGCGCTTCGAGCACGAGTTCTACAAAGAGGCCCATGAGCACATGCCGGAAGTGGGCTCCGTTATCATGTACAACGACGCCCCCGCCAAGGTTATGGACTGCAACGTGATTGTGGACGACGTCACTCTCCAGACAAGGGACAACACCCTTGTCCACGTTCCCGCCAAGGAACTGAAGGACGTTCAGGTTCTGCCCAAAAACGCTTTCTCCCTGAACACCAAACCGGAACGGGACGGCGACAAAGAGGACAGCCCCAGACCCGTCCGCCGCAGAGTCCCGGAACTTGCGCCCAGACCGGCGGCGACCCATTCAACGCCCATCAAAAACAGGTTCAGAACCCACAAGCACGACGGAAATAAATCCCAGCGGAAAGATAACAAACAATTCCAACCGAAGACCCCGGCGGCTCCCACCTCCGACGGTACGGTGAAATGGAAAAAGAAGGATTGATTTAATAGGGTTTCGGGTTCTCCGACACCCATAACATGGAGGACATAGCCATGAGCAAAACTTATTACCTGACTACCCCGATTTACTACGTGAACGACGTTCCCCACATCGGAAACGCCTACACAACCATCATAGCCGACATCACGGCTCGGTACCACCGCCTTAAAGGCGACAAGGTCCACTTCCTCACCGGCACCGACGAGAACGCCACCAAGGTGGCCGCCGCCGCCGCGGAAAAGGGCATGGATCCCCAGGATTTCGTGGACAAATTGGCCGCCGCTTTTCAGGATGTTTGGGCCAGCCTTGACATAACCAACGACGATTTCATCAGAACAACCCAGCCCCGGCACAAAGACGTGGTCACCGCTATTTTCAAGCGGCTCATGGATCAGGGAGACATCTACAAAGGCTCCTACACCGGCCACTACTGTGTTCCCTGCGAGACTTTCTACGCCGACAGCGAGCTTGCGGACGGCAAGTGCCCCGAGTGCGGCAGAGAAGTGACGGAAGTTGAGGAAGAGAACTACTACTTCAAGCTCTCCGCCTACGGCGACCGGCTCCTGAAGTACATCGAGGACAATCCGGAGTTCCTCCAGCCGGAGGCCAAGAAGAACGAGGTTGTCAGTTTCATCAAGCAGGGTCTGCGGGACGTTTCCATCACCCGCGCCAACAACGGCTGGGGCATTGAGGTTCCCGGCGATTCCTCCAAGGTCATCTACGTTTGGTTCGACGCTCTCATCAACTACATCAGCGCCATCGGCTACCTGAGCGACGAGAAGCGGTTTAACGAGATTTGGCCGGCGGATCTCCAGCTCATGGGCAAGGACATCTTCGTTCGGTTCCACTCCACCTTCTGGCCCGCCATGCTTATGGCTCTGGATTTGCCGCTGCCCAAGACCCTTTTCTCCCACGGCTTCTGGACCATCAACGGCGAGAAGATTTCCAAGTCCAAAGGAAACGCCATTTCCCCCGCGAAGCTGGCGGAGGACCTGGCCGCCGAGTCCGGCGCTTCCCGGGAAGTCTGCCTCGACGCGGTTCGCTACTTCCTCGCCCGGGAAATGACTCTGGGTATGGACGGCGACTTCTCCATTAAGATTTTCAGAAACAGATTCAATTCCGACCTTGCCAACGACCTGGGCAATCTCCTTAACCGCACCCTCAGCATGCTGGGCAAGTATTTCGAGGGCGTTATGCCGGATTACGAAACCTTCGGCGGCGGTCTTGCCGACAAGATTGCCGAGACGAAGGACCTGGCGGAAAAATACTGCGATTCCTACGAGTTCACAAAGGCTCTCGAGGCCGTTTGGAACATGATAGGCGCCGCCAACAAGTACGTGAACGACATGCAGCCCTGGGTCCTTGCCAAAGAGGGCAAGAACGCGGAGCTCGGCGGAGTTTTGGAGTCCGCCCTTGAGGTGGCTCGGGCCGCGGCTATCATGATTAAGCCCTTCATGCCCGCCACAGCCAAGGAAATCGCGGCTCAGCTGGCAATTACTGACTTCGACAACCTCCTTTGGAGCAACATCACCGACGCCGATCCCTTCGCCAAGGGCACCAAGCTCAACGAGCCGGCTCCCATCTTCCCCAGACTGCCCAAGCAGAAGAAGGAAGAAGCCGAGCCCAAGCCCAAGAAGGAAAAGAAGGCCAAGGTTCCGGAAAAGAAACCCCTTATTCCCTACGACGTGTTCGCTCAGCTGGAGCTCCGTATCGCTGAAGTGAAGCAGGCGGAGAAGGTCGAGGGCGCGGACAAGCTTCTGCGGCTCATCATCAGCCTGGGCGACGAGGAGCGGCAGATTGTGGCCGGCATAGCCAAGTACTACGAGCCGGAAGCCCTCGTGGGCAAGAAGATTGTGCTCCTCGCCAACCTTGAGCCCGCGGTTATCAGAGGCGTTGAGTCCAACGGTATGCTTCTGGCCGCCGACGGCGTAAACGGCGCCGTGGTTCTCACTCCCGCCGATCCGGACACCCCCGCCGGCGCGTACATTAAGTGAGTTTGACATGAGAGAACAGATTCTTGAAATACTGCGCAAGGACGCCAGAACCTCTTCGGAGATGATCGCTGACCTCATCGGCTCCGACGCCGAGACGGTTGCCAAAGAAATCGCCGAGATGGAGGAAGAGGGCGTCATCCGCCGCTACAAAACCATTATCGACAGAGAAAAAGCCGGTGACGAGCGTGTCTTCGCCTTTATCGACGTGCGGGTTTCCCCCACACGGGGCGTGGGCTTCGACGACGTTGCCCGGCGCATATACCGCTATCCGGAGGTCCACTCCGTGTATCTCGTCTCCGGCGACTACGACCTGCGGGTTGTGGTTGAGGGCGAGACCATGAAAGAGGTGGCCTTCTTTGTGGCGGACAAGCTCTCCACTTTGGACGGCGTTCTGTCCACCCAGAGTAATTTCCTTTTGAAGAAGTACAAAGAGGACGGCGACATCTTCGACGACATCGAAGAGGACACCGGCCGACTGCTCATATCCTGAGGATTTTTGAATGAAACCCATATCTCAAACGGTGGAGCATTATCCGCCTTCGGGAATACGAAAATTCTTCGACATCGTATCGCAAATGGACGATGTGGTGTCGCTGGGTGTGGGCGAGCCGGATTTCGTCACTCCCTGGCGGATTCGGGAAGCCGCCATCAATTCCCTGGAGCGGGGCAGAACCTCCTACACTTCCAACTGGGGACTTCTCGAACTGCGGCGGGTAATTTCCCGCTATCTTGAGGGATATTCCGGGCTCTGCTACAACCCGGAGAACTCCGTTCTCATCACCGTGGGCGTCAGCGAGGGCATGGACCTCACCATGCGGACGCTCCTCAATCCCGGCGACGAGGTTATCATCACCGAACCCTGCTACGTGTCCTACAAGGCCTGCGTGGAGCTGGCCGGGGGCAAAGCCGTTACGGTGGAAGCCAAAAAGGAACGGGATTTCGTGGTGGACCCCAAGGATATCGAGGCGGCGGTGACGGACAAAACAAAGGCCGTTCTCGTGAGCTATCCCAGCAACCCCACCGGCGCGGTGGCGGACAAAAAGACTCTGCGGGAGATAGTTGACATCGCCGTTAAGCATGATTTGTACATAGTTTCCGACGAGATTTACGACCGGCTTGTGTACGACGGGGAGCATGTCTCCGTGCCCACTCTGCCGGGAGCTTTCGAGCGCACCGTGCTGCTGAACGGCTTTTCCAAGGCCTACGCCATGACCGGTTGGAGAATCGGCTACGCGGCGGGTCCCACGGAAGTCATCAAAAACATGATGAAGATTCACCAGTACACCATGCTCTGCGCCCCCATAAACGCCCAGAACGCGGCCATTGAGGCCATCGTAAACGGCGCCAAGGACAGAGAGGACATGCGGCGGGAATACGGCCGCCGTCGGCGGGTCATCGTCAAAGGTTTCAGAGAGGCGGGGCTGGACTGCTTCATGCCCGGCGGGGCGTTCTACGCCTTCCCCAACGTGGAGAGCACCGGTCTCACCTCCGAGGAGTTTTGCGAAAAACTTCTCTTTGAGCATAAAGTGGCGGCGGTGCCGGGAACGGCTTTCGGTGCCTGCGGAGAGGGCAACATTCGCTGCTCCTACGCCACGTCAATCGAGGATATAGTCACGGCAATCGACAGAATTAAAGCCTTCGTTGCCGGTTTGAAATAACGGGAAAGGTATTTGCATGAAATCACCGAAACTTCTCTTTGTTCTCACCGCTCTCCTTTTGGGAAACTGCGCTTTCGCCCAGGAGGCAAAAACGACGGAGACCTATGTGGACAAGGCCGTCTGCACCGCCGAGTGGGACGAGACTTTCTTCTACATCTCCTACAAAGTCGACTGCCCCGACGTGCAGAGCAAGTGCTCCAAGCCCAACGCGGAAATATCCGGCGACGACATGGTGGAGCTGTATCTTGACACCACCTCCAAGCGGCCGGAAAAGATAGGACCCACCACCGTTGTGATGAAGGTTTCCGCTTCCGGCGGCAGCCGCTTCTACAGAGGAAACGACGAGGGCAAACTCGTTCCCGAAGACGTGTTTTCCTACAAATACGGCGCCAACGTTCAGGGCACCGTCAACAATTCCGACGACGTTGATATGGGCTACTCCGTGGAGATAGCCATTCCCTGGGATCTCATGAAAACCAAAAATCCCGCCCTGGGCGAGACCATGGCCTTCAACCTCATCATCCGCCGGAACGGCGACAAGGGTTGCGTTTGGCTTTCCCCGAAAATCGAGTCCGAAGAGGACATCCTTTCCCCCGCCAAGTGGTCCAACGTGGTTTTCGCCGCCCACTCCTTCGCCGCCAGCAACCCGGACAAGAGCAGAGTTCTGGCCACCAAGTACGTGGTGAAGGCTCCCACCATCGACGGCAGAATCGATACCAAGGAATGGAACAAAAACACCGCCGTGCATCTCGATATGCCCATGGCCGGTGTGGTTTACGAAGCCAAGTTCGCTCTTCGGAATATGAACATCACCCCCTACGAGTACACCCAGGGTCCCGACTCCGCCTTTAAGGTCACTCCCGAATGCGGCGTGGGTATGTGGATGGACTACAACAGAGTGGGCTACCATACCGCCCAGCTCTCCGACATGACCGCCGCGGGCATCGACACCTTTGCCCCGGTTTACCGCTTCGGCGACGACGCCAAGTACCTCTACGGCTTGGACTGCGTCGCGGGAGCTCTCGGCAACCTGAAATCCGAGGGCAAGAACTACCCCTCCGCCGCCATGTTCATCGACGGCGCCTCCCTCAAGGACGGTGACTTCGGACAGGATATGTTCTACGCCGCCGTGAGAGAGTTCTTCACCCGGATTCCCGAGGAGTTCAGAGCCGCCGCCCAGACAAAGGACGGCAAGCGGGCCGTGGTTGTGTTCGTAACCGGCATGAAAGACGTTAAGGGCGCCGACGGCGCTTTGCTCGACTACTGCTCCGAAAAGTTCCTCGCGGACTTCGGAGAGGGCATCGTTTGGGTGGCCGACGAGAGCTTCCCGGAGTGCGGCGCCGTTGAGGGCGTTGTGTCCCTCGCCGGCGACAAGGACGCCAACGGCAGAGTCTACATCGAGTCCAACCTCATCACCTCCGCCGGCTCCGTGAACAGACCCGACAAGAGCACTCTTTGGATGTTCAGAAACGGCTGGAACAACTATTCGGGCGACAACGTAATCGCCAAGACAATCGAGCGGGGCGGCGAAATCGCGGAAGCGGTTTCCCAAAACGGCGGCAGAAAAACTCTGGCCGCGCAGCCTGTCTATTGGAACATTCCCGCGATTATGACTCCCACCTCCATGAATCCCGCGGAGGTTACCCTCAGAAACAACGGCCTCACCACCTGGAAAGCCGGTGAGGGCTTCGACCTCGTTTACAGCTGGTACAGAAGCGGCCGGTTCTACGGCAACAGCAAGGTTCGCAGACCTCTGGAGCGGGACGTGGCTCCCGGCCAGATTGTCACCGTGCCCTTCGGCGTGGCCACAATCGGCGGCGACGGGACTCCCCTGCCGGAGGGAAGCAGCGAGCTGAGAATAGACATCTTCTCCGCCGCCGAGAACAAGACTTTCACCGCCATGGGCGACAAGGTGTTCATGGTGCCGGTGACCATAGCCGCCGAAAGAGCGGACAAGGGCGCTTCCTATTCCTCCTTTAACGTGCCTCTCGTTATGGCCACATCCGAGGGCTACATAGGCACCGTGAAGGCCTACAATTTGGGCAAGGAGCCCTGGAAGAAGGACAAGGTCTACATGGGCGTGTCCCTCTACAAGGTGAGCGGCTCCGAAAGAACCGCCGTGCCCATCAAGAGAATTATCGGAAAGACCGACGCCGACTGCGCCGCCGGTGAAGCCGCCACCTTCGCGATTCCTCTCCTTTGGACCATGGGCGACAAGGAAAAACCGGAACCCAGCCCCAAGGACGGCTCCTGGCACTACGAACTTACCTTCGACATCTTCGACGGCGAAGGCTGGATGGCCGACAGCGGCACCCCCGCCGCCTCCAGATACGTGATTCTTCAGGAAAACGACTACTCGCCGGTAATCGCCGACGTGAATCTTCCGGAGAAGCTCACCCCCGACAGCTCCGTGGCCACCAAGGTGGTTCTGCGGAACGCGGGCGTCTCCGCCTGGCCCGGCAAGAAAACCGGAGTGGGCTATCATTGGTACACCCTTGACGGCAAAGAAGTCTACACCGAAGCGAACCCCACGGTGCTGGCCAAGGACTTCGCCCCCGGAATGGCGGTTGTGTTTGAGGGCGTGAACATCAAGACACCCTCCGAGGCCGGCGATTACGTGCTGGTTATGGATATGATGTTCGACGGAAAGTACTTCTCCGAAAGCTGCTTCTCCGAGAACAACGACATTCTCGTCCGCAAAGTGAAAGTGGGAGAATAACTTTTGAAAAAACTCGCTCTGTCTCTCGTATTCGCCGCGCTGTGCTCCTCCCTTTGGGCCGCGCCGGTCACAAAGCACGTGGCTCGGGGAGTGACCTACACCTGCGACGTGCGTGAGAGCGACAATTTGGTTATAAACTACCTCACCGTGGACCCCACGGAAGAGGGCGTGCGTATCTGCGGCGAACCCGGCGGCGGAGACCTTACCGCGGGAATACTCAACGGCAAAGAGCCCATAGCCCTGTCGGTGAAGCGCAACGGCGCGGCGGCGGGCATAAACGGCAATTTCTTCCCTTGGACAAACGACCCTCGGTGGCCCGGAGACCCCTTGGGCATCAATATGAGGGGCGGAGAGCTTATCAGCGAGCCCACCCACGATGATGTTTGGGCCTCCTGCGGCATAACCGCCGACGGCGATCTCGTTATCGGCGAGGTTAAAGCCCGGGGCGTTCTCACCCTGTCAAACGGCGTCTCTTTTAAGCTGGACGGCATCAATCGGCAGGCGGAGGATAAGGAAATCATTCTCTGCGCCCCCGTGTTCGGCCCCGAGACAAAGGACAGAACTCTCTGCGGACACATCATCCTCGGCTGCGGCAACTTGCCCGTGTCTCCCTTCAAGACCATGCGTATGACCGTTCGGGAAGTGGTTAAGGAACCGAGACAGGTGTCCGTTCCGGCGGACGGCGCGGTTATATCCGCCCGGGGCAAAACCGGAAAGCTTTTGCTGGACTCCCTTAAGACCGGCGAGAAAATAACCGCCCGGTTCGATTTTGTCCGCAAGGACGGCTCCCTTGCCGAAGAGTGGGACCTTGTTACCGACGCCATGGGCGGCATTCCGGTTCTGCTGAAAGAGGGCGAGATTGTGGGTCTGGCGGACTCCGACTACGCCACCACCGGCCAGCCCAGAAGCCTCATCGGCAAGACGGCGGAAGGCAAGATTATCATGGCCACCGTTGACGGCAGACAGCCCTTCAGCAAGGGGCTTTCTTTCAACGGCAGCGCCCTTTTGATGAAGGAGCTGGGCTGTGTTGACGCCATGGCCTTCGACGGCGGCGGCTCAACAACATTGTCCGTGAAGGGTATCGTCGTCAACTCTCCCTCCGACAGGAAACATCGGCCCGTTTGCGACGGACTTATGGTTTTCGCGGAGCCCTACGACCCCTCCGACGGCGCTCCGGTGTTCGCGAGACAGGGCAGCAGAGTTCGCTGCACCGTGGACGGCAATCCGGTTACCGATTTGATATGGGGCACCCTGGACGGCGGCGGCTATGTGGACCAGAACGGAAAACTCTACCCCCGGGAAAACACTTCCGCCCGGGTGGGAGCCGTTGTGGCCGGTGTGTATTACGAAACGGATATAGAATTTTAAGAGGACATAATGAAGAACAAATTCGCCTTGGCGTTTATAGCCTTAACGGTTCTCGTCTCCGCTTCCTTCGCGGAGCCGGTTTACAAGGACGTGGCGGAGGGCGTGACTCTCTATCAGGAGTTTGTTGAGGGACACCTCATCACCGCCGCCATAGTGGACCTCAATGTACCCGGCGTCAGCATCCGCAGCGAGCTGGCCGGCGGCACCGTGGGCGGCGGCGACAAGAACGGCAGAGAAACGATAACCGGCATGGTTAAACGCACCGGCGCGGTGGTGGGCCTCAACGGCGACTACTTCCCCTGGACCGGGGACCCTTGCGGTTTCATGCTCCGGGACGGCGAACTCATAAGCGAGCCCGTGGCGGACCTCTCCGCCTGCGGATTTACCGCCGACAACAAGTTCTTCGTTGACATTCTGAAGTGTGACGGAAAGCTCACTTTTCCCAGCGGCATTTCCCGCACCATCGACGCGGTGAACCGCCCCAGAGAGACGAATCAGTTGGTGGTCTACACTCCCACCATGGGCAAGAGCACCAAGAACAAATATAGGGGCACCGAGGTCATCTGCGACTGCGAGAACCTGCCCCTGCAGCTGGGCAAGGAAATGCGCCTCAAGGTGCGCGAGGTCTACGAAAACGCGGCGGACAGCAGGATTCCCGAGGGCTGTATGGCCATATCCGCCGGCGGTCCCGCGGGCTGGTTCCTGAAGGAAAACGCCCGGCCCGGTCAGATTTTGAGAGTAAAGATTAACGTCCGCTCCGCCTATCCCGGCAGAACGGAAACCGCCACGGACTGGACAACCGGAACCAACGCCATGGCCGCCGGTCCCAACCTGGTGGAAAACGGTGAGGTGGTGCGGGACGTCCGCACCTTCCGCATGCAGGGCGGCCACCTGACGGCAACCCATCCCCGCAGCGCCATCGGTGTCACCGCGGACAACAAGGTGATTCTCCTGGCTCTTGACGGCAGACAAAGCTACACCACCGGCGTCAGCACCGCGAAACTGGGTGAGATTATGAAGCGCCTGGGCTGCGTCAACGCCATGAACCTTGACGGCGGAGGTTCCACAACTCTTTCCGTTCGGGGAATCATCGTGAACTCCCCCTCCGACGCCTATCAGCGCTCCGTTTGCAACGGCTGGGTTGTGTTCGCTCCCCAAAGCAATATCGCCATGCCCAACCTGCGGGTCTTCCGGGAGGGCGACATGATGAAAGTCACCGCGGAGGACGGCAGCGAGCTCACTCCCGAGCAGTTGAGACACGTTATTTGGGGCACCCGGAACGGCGGCGGTTTCGTGGACCAGACCGGAAAGATATATTCCCGAACAAAGACAAAGGCCAAGCCGGAGCTTGTCTTTAACGGCAAAGCCGAGGAAGTCGGCGAGGAAATAGGCGGTGAGGAAAATGAGGAAACCGATGCCGAGTAGAATCATCCCTTCGCTTCTCCTTTTGCTTGCTCTGCTGGCGGTTGGCTGCGGCGACGGAACCCCGAGGGAGTACGCGAAACTCTATCGGGTGACGGAACCCAACCGCTACTTGGTGAGCTACCTCTACGACCCTTTCGTGTCTTTTTCGCCGGACTCGAAGACAATGGTTTTCTACGGCGTCACCAGGGGCGTGAACAAGGCGGACGTGTACACCTGGAACATCGGGGATGCGAAAACCCGGAAGCTGTTTTTCGGCTTTACGCCCAACTACATAAGCGGCGACGAGATTATCTACGTGCATCCCTACACCGGCAGGAAGTGTATTCAGACATACAACTTCAAAACCGGCGAGGTGAAGGAAGTCTGCCCGAAGCTTAAGGAAAGCGACTACTGGAAAGAGATTTTCGGCATAGAGAGCCGGGGCGACGGCACTTTCACCACCCGCATGTGCGATTTCAGCAAGTATTATTTCGCCGGCAGCGATATTTGCGACATTGAGGGGAACATTTTGGGCCCCGTGAAACGTATTTATAACGATACTTCCGTCGCGGTGTACGATATAAGCGGCGACAGAGCCGTTACGATTCGCTCCACCGACAACGACAATGTTCTGAACTTGGTCGTGTCCGGAAAAGACGGTGAAACCGACAAGAAAGTCATCGGACATGGCAAGTTCGGCGACGCTGCTTGGAGACCCGGCGGCGGAAGCACATTGGCCGTGGCCGACGGAGCCTCCGTGCTGTTGTGGGACGCGGACAGCGGCGAAAAGAAAGTCATCGCCGATATTCCCAAGGGCGACAGATCCTTCGTGTGCAGACTGAAGTGGTCGCCGGACGGAAAGTATTTGGCAATCGGCGTGTTTGTTGACGAGAAAGAAGCCGATTACATGGACATCTATGTGGCGGAGATAAACCGATCCGCCGAAAGAGGATAAAAGCATGGATAACCTGAACAAAGATCAATTCGAAGAGGCCGTATCCGAGGCTTTCGAGAAGACGGCGGAAGCGGCTCGGGAAGCGGGCAACGTGGCCGAGGAAAGCGCCGAGTTTGTGGGCGAACAGGCCGTTCGTTTTACCGAAGATGCCGCCGACACGGTCGAGCGGATAGCCGACTCCGTGGAAACCGGCGAGGACGCTCCCTCCGCCGTGGAGGAAATCGCGGACTCCGTGGACACCTCCGAACAGGCCATCGAGGACAAGATTAGGGACTTCGTGGACGCGGAGGAAAAGGAATCCGCCGAGGACGTATCCGACGAGCCCGTGTCCTTCTTCGCCCGGCTCACGGATTGGCAGAAAGCGTTGATAGCCTTCCTTTTGGCGGCTCTCATTGCCGGCGCCTGCGTGGGCGCCAACTACTACGGCAAAAAGAAACGGGCGGAAAAGACCGCCGAGCCTCCGAAAGAGGAACAGCCCATGTCCGAAAAGGAACAGTCGGACGCTTTCAGATCCTTGGTGGGCGCGGCTCCCGAGGGCGCAAAACTCATAGGCGACATCAGAGCCAAGTACGGCTCCGCCAAGACCTTCAAGGCCCAGTGGAAGGCGGAGTACGAGATAGACGCCGGCGACGGCAAGAAGGACAAGCGCAGCGTGGACAAGAACACCGTTGTGTTTAAGCGGCCGGACAAGCTCTATCTGGAATCCGACAAGATGTACACCTATTTCGACGGCAAGAGCGCCGTTATGTACTCCGCGGACAGCAAACTCTACCGCAAGCAGGACTACAAGCCCGAAATGCTGAAGATGCTGGCTCCCACCACCGGCGGCCTCAAGACCATCGGACTTCTCACCGGTGCCGACTACACCGGCGCCATCGACAGAATTGAGGACGTCAAAACCGAGAAACTGGACGGCAAGGACTGCTATGTGGTGACTTTGCACATGAAAGCCCCCGAAGGCAGCACCACCACCCAGAAACTGTGGGTAGAGAAGGACTCTCTGGTTATCTATCGTAACGATGTTACCGTCACCCAGAAGATGGACAAGAAGACCCTCACAACAAAGACCTCTTCCGTGTCCACCCTGAACGAGTTCGACAAGCCCGTGGATGACAAGATATTCACCTTCACGCCTCCCAAGGACGCCAAGACTCTTGACAGCGTGAGAGCCGGAGTTCCCGGCGGCGGAAAACTG
>JAGDDM010000148.1 GCA_017958015.1 Abditibacteriota bacterium
CCATGAAAATCATGGCCTTGGGAGCGGCTTTGCGGATATCCTTGAGCCACTTCAGGTAGGGCGTCACGAAGTCAACGGTGTGGCGGCCTTCGGGGCTGTTGTCGTTGGTGCCCATGTTGCAGAAAATGTAGTCCGGTTCCGGAACCAGCTTGCCGTGTTTGAGGCGGCTCGTATCCTGCCACAGATAGCTCCAGGAGTCAACCAGAGGCGGGATTTCCATTGTCCGCTGCTGTATGCCGTGGCCGCCGCTGCCTGCCTGACCGTATTCGCAGTTCAGGGCTTCGCAGACCACGGGGAACCAGGTGACTCTGGCGGAGTTGGGGGCGGTTTCGTTCCAAGTGGTGAAGTGTCCCACGGCGCCCACGCCTTCGGTGATGGAGTCGCCGAAGCAGAGAGCGTACTTGGGCCGCTTGGGATAGACGCTTATTTTGCCGCCCTCGTCCAGAACGAGACCGTTAATCCGCAGGTGTCCCCGGCTGTTGCTCCACCGGGGGCCCAGTTCGCCGGAGCGGAAATAGACCTCGACGAGATGGTTTTCTTCCGGGTTCAGACCTTCCGCCAAGGTGATGTCATATATATCCGAGTCGGCGGGAGTGCCCAGCTGTTTGCTCACAAAGGTGAGGTCGTCAACGGAATACTCTATCCACACGTTGGCTTTTTCGCCGTAAAATCTGTTGGCCGCGCCGTCAATCCGCAGTTTGATTGTCGATGTGCCGGAGACGATTGTTTTGAAGTAGGCTCCCGGGTTGGGGGCCTCCGCGGAGGGGGTGCCGTCCGCGCTTTTCGCGACGTGCCAGCTGTAGGGCGACAGACCGAAGGCCGGGTGGTCGCAGCGGACGAAGGTGCCGGCGTCGGCTCCGCAAACGGTCAGAGCGGCGAGCGCCGTAAGAATGAAAATGTGTTTCATTTTGTTCCTTTCTGTTTGCCGTCAAGGGCTTTCTGAATCTGCACGGCTATGGAGGCGCCGAGAATGGCGTGGCCGTGGACGGTGGGGTGGACGCCGTCATAGGTGAGGGTTGTCAGGTGCCAATCATGAACGGTAATTCTGTCCGCCACGTTGGGTACATTAATAAGGTAAGTGTTTTTGTCGTTGAAGTCCTTCACCACCCGGGTGATGTTCTCAAGGTGTTCGCCGCAGGGGGGCACGATGCAGAAAATCTTGGCCTTGGGCGCCGCTGCCCGAACCTGCTTGAGCCAACTCATGTAGGGCGTGTATATGTCAACGTCGTAGGAATGGTTCTCCATGGGCAGCTGATAGTCGTTGGTGCCCATGTTGCAGAAAATATAGTCCGGTTCCGGAACCAGTTTGCCGCCTTTGAGTCTGCTGACGTCCTTCCAAAGGTACTTCCAAGACTTGTAAAGGGGCGGAATGGGCATCTGGGGCTGCCACATGCCTTCGCCGCCGCTGCCCACCTGGCCGTATTCGCAGTCAAGGGCGTCGCAGACAACCGGGAGCCAGGTGACTCTGGCGTTGCAGCCGCTGACGTCGTTCCAGGTGGTGAAGGTGGATTCCGCGCCCACGCCCTCGGTGATGGAGTCGCCGAAAGCCAGAACGGTTTTGGACCGCTTGGGGTAGACCTTCAGGGACGCGCCGTTGTCCACAACGAGCCCTTTTATCCGCAGGTGGGGAGTGTGGGATTCCCAGCGCATGATGTCGCCGGATTTGAAGTAGAATTGAACGGTGTGGTCCACCGCGGGATCCAGACCTTCCGCCAGAGTGATGTCGTAGGGCTCGAATATCCGCTCAAGCTGTTTGACCTCAAAGGGCGCGCCGTCGACGGAGTATTCGGTGAACACGTTAATCTTGTCCGGGTAGCCCTCGTTGCAGGATCCGTCTATTTTGACTTTGATGGTCGACGTGCCGGAGACTGTTGTTTTGAAGTAGGCGCCGGGGTTGGGCGCCTCGGCGGAGGGAGTGCCGAAGCTTTGGGACAGGTGCCAGGTGTAGGGCGACAGTCCGAAAGCGGGGTGGTTTACGTAGATTGTCTTCGCGGCCTGGACGGAAACGGTCAGGGCCGTCAGAGCCGCGATAACGAGAAGATTTTTGAGCATAATGCCCCTCCTTACATGTATATTACTTTAAGTTTAATACGCGTCGACGTTTTTGTCAACGGAAAACTTGATTGTTTTACACCCGTTGTGATATAATAAAGTGATTAATACTATGCGCGGGAACAAAAAATCCCGAAAGTATGTATATATAAATGTAGACAAAGGCAATATGCTTTTCCGTCTCACGTCTTAACAAAACGAACGCGAATAAATGCGGAAGGAGGATGACATGACAATCAAAAGAATCATAGCGGTACTCATGGCGCTTATGTTTGTCTCGGTTTGCGCCGTGCAGTGCTTTGCCGCCGACGAAAAGGCTAAAGCGGCCACGGAAATCACCGACAATTTGGTTGGCAAGAACACTCCCGGACCGTACACCCTTACCTGGAAGGACTTCGACGAGAAGTCCCTCAGCGTCGTCGTAAACGGCAGAACCCTCAAAAAGAACAAAGACTACAAGGTCAGCGTATCCGACGGTATGCTTTCCTTCACCTCCGTGTTGGTCACGGACGCCATCGCCAGAGTCAAATATACTCTGATAGCGAACACCTCCGCCAAGACCACCACGGCTTCCGCCACTCCTCTGTCTCTGAGCCTCCTGAACAGCGGCAACAACAAGTTCGCCATGACGGGACTCTACGCCAAGGACGCCAACGGCAACACCACCGCCGTGGCGGGCGTCAGCGGCGAGAAGAAGTGGGGCGGCGGCAACTTCCTGAAGTCCGCTTTCAACATGAGCCAGGGCGACGGTGACACCATGGACCGCTCCTCCATGCAGCTGGGCATGGGCACCCACCTGGGCAAGCTTCAGATAAGCGGCAATTACAGCAACGTGGGCAACGCCTTCGCCGGAGCCTCCAACCTGGGTCAGACCCTGGGCGAGAAAATCTCCGAGCTGAATATGGCCTTCACTCCCGAGGGCGGCAAACTTCAGGCCACCTCCACCTATAAGGAAACGGAGTACACCACCGGTGATAAGAAGGGCTTCTACTCCCTTGAAAGCAAGCAGAACGCATCTTTCGCCGCCGGCAGCTCCACCAAACTCGGTTTTGAGCGCACCGAAACCGCCAATCAGGCCAAAGAGGGCGCGGTCCGCACGTCCGAAGAGAAGAGCGTGGCCACCCTGCAGCAGGCTCTGGGCAAGTTCGGCAACGCCAATATGTCCATGACCGACTCCGTCACCGTTGACAAGGACAACAAGAAGACGGAGATTCAGTCCAAGGACTACAACCTCGCCACCGGCCTTTTGGGCTTCGGCAACGCCAAGGTGAACGTCATCGACAGGCAGACCACCGTGAACGGCGTCCTTACCGATTTGCAGCAGAAGGATTACTCCCTGGCGAAGGACTTCTCCGGCAATCTGAAGACCGCCTTCAACATGACGGACAAGCAGACCACCGTGAACGGTGTGCTTACGGACACTCAGCAGTCCACCTACGCTCTGTCCAAGGCTTTCTCCGACAAGTTCGGCGCCACTTTCAATATGACCGACACGCAGTCCACCGTGGGCGGAGTGCGGCACGACAACAAGACTCAGATCTCCACTCTCACCGGCAATTTGGGCGGCGCGGCCATGAAACTCACCAGCACCGACATCGAGAAGATTGACGACGGCACCATTGACAATATAAAGAAGAACGTTTTGGACATGAGCAAAGCCATCAACTCCAAGACCAACTTCGCCGCGAGTCTCGCCCGCCAGACCTCCGACAGCAGAGGCAAGGACAACTCCTCCGTCTACGCCCTCACCAGCAAGCTGCGGGACAATCTGGCGGTGTCGCTGGGCAGAACAATGCTGGAGAGCGACATCGACGGCGATACCGAGACCAGCGTCATGAAACTGGACACCTTTAAGTTCAAGAACATGGAGTTCACCGGCGGTCTCACCAGTACCGACAACACTCTGAAGGGCAAAACCGATTCTTCGGAAATGAACCTGAAGATGAGCCCCATTAAGAATATGAGCTTCTCCACCAACTACAAGTCGGTGGAAAGCGACGCTGACGGCCTCACGGACACCACCGCCATGACTCTGGGCTTCAAGCCCAAGGAAACCTTTGAGGTTTCCGGCACCGTGTCCGACAAGACAACCAAGGACGTTCCCACTCTCTCCCGGACGCTGAACGTCAAGTCCACCGCCCTCAAGTACACCACCCTGAGCGGACTTATGGGACAGAGCGGCACCGGCGACGCCATCACCGACAAGCAGGGCCTTTCCATAGCCTTCGCGCCCAAGGAAAAGACCGCTTTCTCCGCCGGCTTTGTGGATGAGGTCACCGGCAACTCGTCGCTGCTTACCACCAACTACGCGGCTCAGTTCGCTCTGGCCAAGTTCCTCACCTTCAGCGGTACCATGACCGACAGAGAAGGGGAGAACATGACCACCGCGGTGTATGACACCACCAACGCCAACGCCACCCTTAACTTGGGCAAGCACTTGGCGGTGACCGGCAGCTACAACGCCAACCCTCTGGACAAGAAGGGCGTCATGGAGAACTACGAGGCCCGGACGCTGGGCATCACCACCAAGTTCGGTTCTCTGGCCTTCACCACGGCCTACACTTCCAAGGATCAGTATTTGGCGAACAACTTCGTGGACGAGACCAAGTTCGGCCTGTCCCTGCCCCTCTTCGGCTCCGGCACATTGGAGACCGGTTTCAAGACCGGCAGAAGCAGAACAAGCGTCTACGATCTGAACAGACAGTACTCTCTGGCGTACAAGGCCAAGTTCAGCGACGACTTCTCCCTGTCTCTGGGCGGAACCTACACCAGATACATACAGAACCAAATGAGAATGCCCGACAAGGACAACCTTGAGGCGGATCTCACCTTGGAACTTAAGTTCTGATAATCCCGATTCTTCTTTCGCCGGACTTTCGGGTCCGGCGAAAGTCGTTTTCGGACCCGATCTTCCGAAAAATCTCCGATTTTTTCGGAAAAAGCCGCAAATTCCTATTGACATGCGGCGGATGCTGCGGTATAATATATCTTGCGTTTGGGACAGGGTTCCCGGGCGCCGCGGCGCGGATGTGCCGCGAAAATGTAGTTTGAAAACAGCATATTGAAGAGAGTGCGCATGCGCAATTCAGTTTAAGAACCGATGATTTAAGTTTTTGGTCAAGCTGATAAGGGCGTATGGTGGATGCCTTGGGGCAGAAAGCCGATGAAGGACGCAGTAAG
>JAGDDM010000149.1 GCA_017958015.1 Abditibacteriota bacterium
CTCACAAGGCAGTACGTATCATCCTGCGCGAGAGCAACGGCGCCGTACCGGTTGTCCGAGCAAATCCGGCCACCGGAAACGCTTATATTCAAAGAATCCGTTTCCTGAACCAGCCAAGTGTCCGCGGGATGTTCGGTATTACCGAGATTGTCGATGACGGTTGCGTAGGATTTAGGGGTTTCCCATGTGAAGTCGATACCCGCGAAAACGTTGCCGCAGGCGATAGCCGCGATGGCGATAACAGCGATAATTTTCTTCATAGTCTTTTTCTCTCTCTTATGTAATGTTGTATTATAAGAACGGTTGCAAAACCGCTAAAAAAACCGCATTTATTATATCACTACACCCCCATCGCTGTCAAGGGGGTTTTTTGAAAAAACCCGAAAAAATCGAAAAATTTCCGAAAAACCGTCAAATTTCGCGACCCCAAGGGGAATTATATAATCCGCCGCCCTCAAAGAGCCCTTGACAAACACTCACATCCGTTATAAAATCTTACTATGAAAAAAGCACTTATCATCCTCACTCTCGTCATCCTCTCCGCCGCCGCCCACAGCGCGGAAATCCGGGGCTATTGGGTTGACGCCTACCACAACGGCTTCTTCAACCCCGCCCAGGCGGACAAACTCATCGCCGACGTGAAGGCGTCGAACATGAACACAATCTTCGTTCAGGTCCGCCGCCGGGGAGGCGTCTACTACCCCTCCGCCTACGAGCCCTTCGAGGTGAACGCCGACCCAAACTTCGACGCCCTTGATTACATCGTCAAAAAGGCCCACAGCTCAAATCCCCGCATCGCCGTTCACGCTTGGCTCTGCACCTTCCCGGTGTGGTCCCGGGCCGAAAAGCCCGCCAGCCCCAAGCACATCATGAACGCCCATCCGGAATGGATAACGAAAAGCGCGGCGGGCGCCAAATTCGACGGCGAAAACTACAGCCTTGATCCGGCGGTGCCGGAGGTCAGCGACCACCTGGTGAATATGGCACTTGAGATTGCCGAAAAGTACGACGTTGACGGCATACAGTTCGACTTCATCCGCTACGCCAACCGGAACATGGGCTACAACCCCACCGCCGTGGCCCGATTCAACAAGCTCACGGGCAGAACCGGAGTCCCCGCCGCCGGCGACCCGGAATGGCTCAAGTTCCGCCGGAACCAGATAACCCAATTTATGCGCCGGGTCTACGTTTCCGTGGCAAAGCGCGACTTCAAGTGCCTCATCTCCGCCGACACCATCGCCTGGGGCAACGGCCCCACCACCGACGCCGGCTGGTACTCCACCGACGCCTACAACAACGTGCTTCAGGACTGGCGGTCATGGCTTGAGGAGGGCATCATCGACATCGTGGCCCCCATGATATACTTCAGCGAAACCGCCAACGCCCCCAAGTTCAACAACTGGTGCTCCTTCCTCAATGCCCACACCTACGACAGGGACGCGGTCATCGGCGTGGGAGGTTTCGTGAACACCTCCGCCGGAACCGCCGCCCAGCTGCGGCGAGCCGCCGACAACTACCCCAACATCATTGGACAGGTGATATACTCCTACGCCGTGCCCTACAAGAGCGGCTCCGCCGCCGCCTTCGCCCCAATCAGCGGCAAAATATACTCACCCTACGTCCCCGCCCCGGTGTTCGCCCGCAAAGCCCACCCGGTCTGCGGCCACGTCCTGGGCAGAGTCACCAAGGCCGGCAAACCGGTTGACGGCACCCCCGTATTCCTTAACGGCAAGACCTGCGACACCGACGCGAACGGATACTTCGCCTTCGTTGACGTCGCCCCCGGAACCCACAATTTGGCATACGGCGTCTCCTCAATCGGAGAGAAAGTGTCCGTCCTTAAGGGACAAGTGGCCGAAGTGAACATTGAATTGAAATAGATTAGGTATCCCTCGGCACAAAAAAATCCGCTCTTTCGAGCGGAATTTTTTTGTGTATGATCTTACTTTACGAATCTCTTCTTCATTCCCACAAGAGAGCCGAGACCCATAAGTGCGTAGGCGCAAACACCCGGTTCCGGAACCACGGTTCCTTCTTCCTCTTCCGGGACGCCGAAGACAACCGTTACTCTTCCGGAAGCGCCGGGATTAATATATACATAGCCATCGGCATCATTATAGTCCCAACCGTAGATATTCACGTAGGTAATTTCCGTTCCCTCAAGAACTTCGTCCGCGTAATGAATATCATCCGCCGTAAAAGTGTACGTGCCGTTTCCGGTCCAAGGAAGCTTATACTCTCCGAAGTAGTCCTCTTCATAGTTCCTAATATCGATTGTCAACCAACTGTTGTCCGAAGCGATAAAAGCGTCATTGTCGAAACCGGAAAGAGTAACGGTGATAGTCTCGTTGGGGTCGAAAAGCCAACCGCTGACATCATAGGTATCAACATCGAAGCCTTCCGAGTTTACCCCATCGGGAAGTTCGACATCGAAACCGGCGGATCCGTAATCGGTGACCGAAAGATTGCCGTTGTAGTCAAGCGGTTCCCAGTTCGTCATGGTGATATCGGCGAAAGCGGCGCCGCAGACGAGAGCCGCGAGAGCGAAAACAGCGATGAGTTTTTTCATAATTCTTTCTCCTTTTGCTGTAATATTGCCGTGTAAGAACGGTTTCAAAAAACCGTAATTATTGTATCACCGACACGCCTGCGCCGTCAAGTGGATAGCACGACCCAGCGATGGACTATTCCCTGTTCCCCCAACAAAAAATCCCGCCGAAGCGGGTATTTTTTGTTATCTCGTTTTCTTTTTCTTCGTCGTCGTCGTTTTCTTCGCGGTGGGATAAACCGAGGTGTCCACCACCTGCTTCGCTCCGCCGTTCACGGATTTGTAGGTGGTGTATCCCCCTTTTCCCTTGGCGGTGGTGACGCCGGCCACGCCGCAGAAGGCGCCGCCCAGGTACCAATCTCTCATGTTGTCCAGGGTGAGCTTGCCCGC
>JAGDDM010000150.1 GCA_017958015.1 Abditibacteriota bacterium
ATTTACCTGAATTACTTCCGGAAGGCGGGAAGAGCCGCGGAAGGAACTTTGCCCTGAAGGAACTCGACGGCGGCCGTGGCGGCGTTTCTCTGGAGCAGATAAACCGCGTTTTCGGAAACGGAGGCGGCGTGGCCGGTGAGGATAACGTTGTCCATCTTAAGCAGCGGGCTGTCGGCGGGCAGGGGCTCGACTTCGAAAACGTCGAGGCCGGCTCCGACCACTTTGCCGCTCTGCAGCGCCTCGATGAGGTCGGCTTCCTTAACGACGGGACCTCTGGAGGTGTTGACGATGATGACTCTGTCTTTCATCTTGGCGATGGAGTCTTTGTTGATGATTCCGGTGGTGGCGGGAACCAGCGGGCAGTGGAGGGAAATAACGTCGCTCTCGGCGCAGAGGGTGTCGAAATCAACGTTCTTCACGTTGCACTTATCGAAAACTTCCTGGGGAAGGAAGGGATCGAAAGCCATAACCTCGAAACCGAAAGCTTGGAACTTCTTGGCGGCCTTCTGGGCGATGTTGCCGAAGCTGACGAGACCGACTTTCATCTGGCAGGGAGCCGGCATGGGTCTGAAGTCGCTGATGTCCCAGCCGCCCTTCATAATCTGGTTGTGGTTGTGGATAACTCTGCGAACGAGAGCCATAGCGAGGGTGACCGCGTGGTCGGAAACTTCGTCAAGGCAGAAGTCCGGCACGTTGCAGGCCATAACGCCCAGGTCCTTGGCGGCTTTCAAATCGAAGTTGTTGACGCCTACGCCGTAGCGGACGATGCACTTCACGTTGGGGAGAGCCTCAAGAACTCTGCGGGTGACGGGAGCCCACTGAACGAGGAGAACGTCCGCGTCCTTGCAGGTGTTGATGATGTCGTCTTCGGTCTTGCAAATCGGCTGGATGGATTCAAGCTCGAAGCCGGCGTCTTTGATTACCTTTTCCTGAATGTCGATAGACGGAAAACAGTGATCGGTGATAATAACTTTGTTGCCCATTTATGAACCTCTATGTAAATTAAATTGGTTACGAAAGATTGATGATGTCGTCCCAGATGTAGTCTTCCAGCATAACGCCGTCGACTTTCCGGGCTTCCTGCTTGAGATACTCCGGTTCGCCGGGAGCGAGAACGGACTTGAAGCCCTCTGCCGGCGGAATCTCGTGAATCTCGTTGACCATCTCGGTGAGTCTGGCCTTGAAGGTCTTGCCGCCCTCGAATCTGGCGGGGTCCACAACCATGACGAAGTGAGCCAGGTCGCGCTTTACGTCCATTCTGGTGTACATGCCCGGTACGTGAGGTCCGAACTGACCGCCGGAGAGAATACCGGTGAGCATGTCAACGACGACGCCCAGGCCGTAGCCCTTGGGACCGCCGGCGGGGGTGAAGTAGACCGCCTTGTTGGGGTCGGTGGTGGGATTGCCGTCGGTGTCGGTGCCCCAGCCCAGAGGAATGGGCTTGTGGTCGGTTCTGGCCTTAAAGATGTGGCCGCCGGCTACGGTGCTTGTAGCCATGTCGAGAATAATCGGGCTTCCGGTCTCGGAGGGACCCGCGAAGCAGAGCGGGTTGGTTCCCGCGAAGGGCTTTCTTCCGCCGAAGGGAACGACGGCGCCGTCGGTCTGGGTGCAGCAGAAGCAAACCATGCCCGCGTCTATGGCCATCTGGCCGTAGTAGGACAAAGCGCCGCAGTGGCTGCTGTGGTTAACCGCCACAACGCCCACGCCGGTCTCTTTCGCCAATTCTATGGCGAGCTTGGTGGCGTGAACCATGGCCACGTGGCCGTAGCCGTCGTTGCCGTTGATGGTGGCGGTGGAGGGGCCGGTCTTCTTGACGTCAAGTTTGGCCTTGCCGTCAACGGTACCGTTTTCCAGTCTCCGAATGTAGTGCGGGACTCTGATGACGCCGTGGCTCTCCACACCCCGAAGGTTGGCGTGAACCATTACGTCCGCGATGATGTCGGCATCCTCAGCCGGAACGCCGCGTTTGGTAAATACGCCGACTACCTGCTTTTTCAGCTCATCGGCCTTTACGCATTTCATTTGATCATTCTCCTGTGCGATAATGATTATGTGTCCGCCCCGCCGAAGCAAAGCGGTTATTGCCTATTTGATATAAGGAAATTCGAGCTCAACGCCCTCCGGCACCGGCTCGCCGAATACCGGGAAGTCGCCTTCCCATTTCACGGGCTGCATTCTCATGCGGCGCTTGGTCCAGTCGTCGCCCTTGTTCAAAATGCAGTGGTAAACAATCCAGTCGTTGCCATCCCCGTCCTTGGTGAAGGAGCAGTGGCCCGGGGATATGATTCCGTTGCCGCCCTCAAAAACCGGCTTTTCGTGTTTCTTCCAATTCTTCGGGTCGAGAATGTCGCCGCCGGTGTACTCCAAGAGCCCCAAGCAGTAAAAATCGCTGTTGGCGAAGGAGGCGGAATAGACGATGTAAAGTTTCTTTCCGTGGGTCAGAACCGCGGGGCCCTCGTTAATCTTCAGCTCCCGGCATTCCCAATCGTACTCCGGCCTGGATATAATCACGCCCTCCCCCTTGATGGTGGTGGGGTTTTCCGTCTCCGCCAGTTTTATCACCTGTCCGTTGTCGGAAAAGGACCAGGCGGTGTAGAGTTTGCCCTTGTGCTTAAACACGGTGCCGTCAATGGACCATCCGTCGGCGGTATCAACCATTTTGTTTATCATCACGAAAGGCTTCGTGGGGTCCTTGGAGGTGCCCTTCAGCACGAACATACGGTGGGTGGCCTGCTCGCCGTTGTCCGCCGCCACGTAGATGTACCAGTGGCCGTCGATCCAATGAAGCTCCGGCGCCCACAACTCGCTTGAGTACATGCTGCCGGGAACCGCGTCGAACACCGGGTTCGTTTTCCGGTGGGTGAACATATAGGGCGCGTCGGCGTAGTCCACGTAAACGTGCTTGGCGTCCACCGTAACGTCGCAGTCGGAGTAGCAGTAGTAGTACCCCTTGCCGTTGGGATTTTTAATCACCCAGGGGTCCGCGGCGATGTCCAGAGTGTTTTTGAAAGTACCCGTCACCCTGCCCGCCGCCGCGGGACAGACTATTGTCAACGCCAAAAGAACGCAAACAACGGCGGCGCTCATTTTATCTCTTGATTCGGGCGGAACCGCTGCCGAAGGCCAGTTCGTTCACTTCCTCCACGGAGGCCAGGTTGAAGTCGCCGGCCACGGAGTGCTTCAGACAGGAGGCCGCCACCGCGAAAGCGATGGTTTTAGCGGTGTCCATTCCGTTCAAAACGCCGTAGATGAGGCCGGCGGTGAAAGCGTCGCCGCCGCCGATTCTCTCGGCAACCTGAATTTCGTATCTCTTGCTGACTTCCGTGCCCTCGGGCGTGGTGAGCAGTCCGGTGTAATAGTTCAGGGACGCGGAGGGGGCTTCCCGAACGGTCATGGCCGCCATCTTCATGCCGTAGCGTTTGATGACCGCTTCCGAGGCCCGCTTGCTGCGCTCGATGTCGTCAACACCGTCGATATCCACATCCAGACCGAGAATATATTTCACATCCTGCCAGCCGCCCACGAACACGTCGACGTATTCCATGAGCTCCCGGAGCTTTTTGCCCGCTTCCTCAACGCTCCAGAGTTTGGAGCGGTAGTTGCAGTCCATACTGACGGTGACGCCCAACTCCTTGGCCTTTTTGAGACCGTCCAAGAGAGCGTCGTTTACGCTGGGTCCCAAAGCCGGGGCCGTGCCGGACACGTGGAACCACTCTTTACCGGTGAGGATGGCGTCCCAGTCGAAGTCGGACCGGTCGCATTTGGAGAAAGCGCTGCCGGCTCTGTCGTAGATAACCACGGAGGGGCGCCGAGACACGCCGGCTTCCATGTAGATAAGACCCAGCCTGTCGCCGCCACGGGCGATGAAGTCGGTGTTCACGCCGAAGCGTCTGTGGTAGTTGACGCAGGCCTGACCGATGTCGTTTGCCGGAACCTTGGAAACCACGTCCGTTCCCACTCCGAAACAGGCCAAAGACACCGCCACGTTGGACTCGGCGCCGGTGTATCTGACCACAAAGTCATCCGCCTGGACGAATCTGTCGAAACCCCGAGGCGAAAGGGTTATCATAAGTTCACCGAATGTGGCTACTCTGCTTTTTTCCATGTGCTGCCTTTCGGACACGTTGCGCGAAACCGTTTCGGACACGTGTCCGTAGATGTTTCACCGATGTAATCGATTAGGGATAGGATTAAAAGTAAAACCCAAAACCTAAATATTTTGTATATTATACCGGTTTTACCGATAAATTTCAACAAGGGGCGTTGACTTCAACCCGAATGGACTCGCCTTTCCGGAAAGCAGGTTTATCGGAGTGTTCCGGGTTTCTATCTCAACCAGGTTTCCGCCGGTCTCCGCGAATTCGGTTATATCCAACTTGTAGGGTTCCCAAAGCCGTTTGCCCGCCTTCTTCCCGTTGACGGAAACCGCCGCGGCGTCCGCCACCGGTCCCAAATCCAGAACGACCTTCTTGGGCATCCTATCCAAGTTGAATTTGCAGCTGTAAGATACGGTTCCGGAATAGAAAGGATGGGTGTTCAAAGCCTTGAAGGGATCCACCTCCGTGGGAGGCGTCAGGGATTTGCCGTCCGCGGAGGCGTTGAAGCCGCCCACGATTGACAGGGGCTCGCTGAGTCTGTTGTGGGTCTTAATCTCGAACACGTTCTCCCCGGGGATGAGCAGTGAGCTTATGTTGCAGCACACGTCGGAGTAGTCCGTCAGGTAGAATCCCTTCCGGTCCTCGGTGACGGCGGTGAAGAAGTCAAGCTTTGTGCCGTTGAGTTTCACCTCGTACTCGCCGAAGTCCCTGTCGCAGACCAGCATTGTTCCCAAAGGCTTGCAGGTGACGTTTATCTTTGCGGTGTATGTGCCAACGTCCACGGCCTCGTTCATGGGGGGAACCCAGGGCGGGAAGAAGTTCCGGGGATCCGTGCGGACGTCGAAGTCCCTCGTCTCACCGGTCTCGGCATCCGTAAAGGAGAAGTTGAAAACCCGGCAGACGTTGTAGGGAATGCTCGCCTTCAAATCGGAGACGGCAATCTTCTCCGACAGGACCGGTTCCTCCACCCTCTTCGCCTTGGGCATATCGTCCACGATGAAGAAAGCGTCGTTGGGGTTGAACTTCAGTTTCGCCTGAATTTTCTTGCCGACTTTTTTGAAGTCCAGAGCTCTGTACTCGCCTGTCTCCGGATTGTATATGGCCGGATCGGTCAAGCCCTCAAGAAGGGCGGTGATGGTGTGGTGCTTGGCGTTGCGGTTCAGCATGAAGATAATCTTCTTGCCGTTCTTTATCCGGCGGTACACCATGATATCTTCCGCGCCGCTGCCGGAGAGGAACAAATCCTCCGCGGATTTGCGCATAATCTCCGCGTAGTTCTCCGCCTGATTCGTCTTTACGTACTCGATACCCTTCAGGGCGTGGTAGGCGGAATTGGAAACGTTGATGTCGTTCTCCTCGCGGTAGAACACCGCCACGTGAACGCCGGCGTCCTTCAGCTCCGCCAATTTCTTCGCTTCCTCCAGCCTCATGTAGATGCTGTAAGGAACAACCAAATCGGAATAGACCTCATCCGCCACGCAGAGTTTGCCCTCCTTGACTTCGCATTTGTCCAGCGTGGAGATGTCGATAAGGTCGAAATCTATCTGCTTCTTCACGAACTCCAGACAGAGCTGATTCAAAAAGTTTTCCGTGCGGGCAAAGTCGTCGGTTTTCTTGTCCGTGCGGTAGGCGGCGTGGAGTCCGGAAAGGGGATAAACAACCGCCACCCGGCAGTCGTGTCTGCCGCCGGTGAGCATGGATTCCATGTTCCGCACATAGTCGGCGAAGTAGTCGAAATCTTTCCACAGGGGTGACTGGTGGAAGAGGCTGGGCGGACTCTCCCGCTTGGACTTGCCCCCCACGGTGTGGTAGAGAGCGTGGGAGATGAGCAAGTTGATGCCCAGAGCGTACTGCCAGCTGACGATGCGCTTCAGAACGGTAAAGGTAACGTCCCAATCGGAAACGCCGAAACTCTCGCTCATACATCTGCTCTTGCCCTCAACGTGGGCCTGGGAGGTGCAGAGTTTGTGTCCGATAATGGAGATGAAATAGTTGCCCAAAGTGTCCTTCAGCAGGTGGTCAACGCCGGGAATATCCATGGTTCTCATGGTTCCCTGCATATCCTCCTCGAAGCGAATCTGGTTCTTCAGGGGTTCCTCGCAGTTGTTGTGGCCGGTATATATCACGCCGTGGTCCCGGCACCAGGCGGCCAGGTTGCCGTGGTAACGCTCGTTGAAGAGGTTTCCCGCGTGCTCGTTGAAATCCGCCCTGAAGGAGGAACCGTAGACGCCTCTGGCGAAGAGGTAGGGCAGCCGCTCCACCGGGTCGTAGCCGTATCTCTCCCGGAAGGTCTCGAAGAAATCCGTGGTATAGGGCAGGTTCATATCATCGTAGCCCACGGAGACCCAGTAGACGGAGGGTTCGTCGGTGAAGAAAGCCACGATTGTCTTGCCGAATTCCTCGGCGAAATGCTCGTAATATTTTTCGTAGGTCATTTCCTTGAAGCAGTCAACGGCTTCCTTGGAGAGGGTGTCCACATA